>JAITHH010000147.1 GCA_031280065.1 Treponema sp.
TCGATGCTCAGTTGGGATACCGGACGTTTTTCAAGCGCCCGCTGAACTCCCCGCTCGATCTTCTCCCGGTCAAAAGGCTCCCGGCGGCCATCCCGCTTGATCACCATGAAAGGTTTATCCTCGATCCGCTCGTAGCTGGTAAACCGGTAGCCGCAGTGAGCGCACTCCCGCCGGCGCCGGGTCGCCTCTCCGTGGGCCAGGGTTCGGGATTCGATCACTTTATCGTCAAGATTACCGCAATGGGGACAGCGCATATACCTGTTATACCACCCGCGTTCTTTGTCCGCAAGCACTTCTCCCTTTACCGCTTTCCTGGTATCCTGGACAGCGATGGGAGGCAGCGAATGAAGATAGGCATTGACACATTCGACTGTGACGGCGGCAAGTCCGGAGTCGGCGTCTATGTAACCCAGTTGTTGAAGAGAATCCCCCCTTCCGGCGAGCGCTACGAGCTGTTTGGGTGGGAGTTTGACCGGTATGCCTTCAACGAGGCCGCTGTGGACATCGAATTCATTCCCCAGTGCTTTGTAAACGGTAAAACCGCCAATTCCCTCTGGCATCAGTTCAAGTACCCCGCGTTTTCCCGTCTGCGGGAATATAACGCCTGCTTCTTCCCCGCCGCCCATAAACGGCTCCCCTTCCGGTCCCCCTGCCTCTCCGTCGGCACGGTACACGACATGGCCGCTTTCCGGGGGGGCCCGTGGCGGCGGGAGCATCTGGGGGCGGTGATTCGCATGGTGCTCCCCAATGCCCTCCGTCATCTGGACCGGGTTATCGCCGTGAGCCAGTGGGTCAAGGGAGAACTGGTAGACATGGTGGGGGTCAAGGAGTCCCGGATCGAGGTGATTCCCAATGGCATAGACCATTCGGCTTTCTATCCCCGGCCCCGGAATAACGAGAATGTAACGCTGATACAGCCTTTCAGCGTCCGCCGGCCCTATATCCTCTACACCTCACGGCTCGATCATCCGACGAAGAACCACGTCCGGCTGATCCGGGCGTATGAGCTATTTCGGGAGCGGACCAAATATCCCCACCGGCTGGTGCTGGCAGGCGGAGACAGCCGGGGCGCGGGCTGGATAAAACGGGCCGCCGCGGCCAGTCCGTACCGGAATGATATTTTTATTACCGGCCATTTTCCCGGCGAGAGCCTGCCGGAACTCTATGCGGGGGCGGACATTGTGGTTTTTCCTTCTATATATGAAGGGTTTGGGCTGGGGGTGCTGGAGGCTATGGCCTGCGGAATTCCGGTGGCCTGCGCCCGCGCCGCTTCTCTGCCGGAGACTGCGGAGCACGCGGCCCTGTACTTTAACCCGTTTGACTGCGAGGACATGGCGGATCGCATGGCGGCGCTGACCACTGACCGGGACCTTTATCGTGAATGCCGCCGTTTGGGGCTGGAGCGGGCCGCTGTTTTTTCCTGGGACCGGGCGGCGGAGCACACCTTGCGGGTTATTCAAGAAACCGCAGGGCATTGATTTGAACGGGCACAGAGCCAAGCCATCCGTGTGCGCTCCCCTTAGCTCGTGTGAATAGGTATAGCTTGAGCGTCAAAACGTCTATCCGCAAGGGGAAGCGACTGGATGCGGCAGAGGAACCGCCGTTCCGCAACTGTCGCGGGAACCAGTAAACGCAGGTAGTTTGCGGACAGCGCCGCCCCGGATTCAGGGATCGCCTCCACCGTCTTCCCCAGCCAGCGGGCAATATACGCCTTCCTGCCTTCATGGGCCAGCGCCGTAAGCGCCTTGACCCGGGCAGCGGCCTCGCGCTCAGGAACCGCTTCTTCAAACCCAGCCGCTTCAGTCCCGGGCCGGCGGGAATACGGAAACGGATGTATCCAGGCAAAATCAAGCCTTTGGCAGAGTTCATAGCTTTGCCGGAAATCGCCGTCCCGTTCTCCCGGAAACCCCGCTATCATATCGCAGGCCAAGAACGGATCGCCCTTGAGCGCCCGCAGTTGTTCCGCAGCCCGCACGACCTCGCCGGGGCCGTAAGTCCTGCGCATCCGCCTTAGAACAGCGGGACTTCCCGATTGCACGGACAGATGAAAGTGAGGCCGTATCCGCCCATCCGCCAGCGCATCCAAAAGCGCGGGACGCAGACCTTGCGGCTCCAGGGACGAGAGCCGTATGGCAATGCTGCGCGTCTCCCTGAGCAGCAGGGAGAGGAGCATTGCCAAATCGAACCCGCCGGCGTCATAGCAGCCGATATTAACGCCCGTGAGCACCGCTTCCCCAAAACCCCGGGCCTCCAGCGCCTTGAGCCGGGCCAGAACCTGTCCTGCTTCCAGGCTCACGCTTTTTCCCCTGGCCAGGGGTACACGGCAGTAGGAACACGCATGATTACAGCCGTCCTGAATCTTAAGAAAGGGCCGGGAATGAAAGGAAAGGTCCTCCCCGTTAAAACGGAAACGGTCATCCGGCGCGGCGGATGGACTTACCCGTTCCCATTGTCCAAGCAGGGCCGGTAATTGCTCCGGATCAGGGGCGGAATTCCCGCTGTTACGCCGAATAAAGCCCGGAAGGTCCAAGAGGGCGCTTTTGAGGTCGCCGTTCAGCACAAAGAAACGGCCCTGAGCGCGGGAAGCGGCGTCCGCAAGAGCTTCCAGGGCGGGACGCGCTACCTGGGCGTAACAGCCGGTAACGATGACGCAGGATCGCGGGTTTGCGCGGAGGGCCGCGCGGATGATCCGCCGGGCTTTCTGCTCCGCTTTGGAGGTAACGGTACAGGTATTCACCGCCAGGATGTCCGTTGCCGATCCCCAGGGCGCGACTTGAAAGCCCTCCCGCTTAAACGCGGCGGCAACCGCCTCGCTTTCCGCCTGGTTTAACTTGCAGCCCAGCGTATAAACGGACAGGGAAAGCATGGATCAGCGGTTTCGCAGCAGGACTTGACGGGTCCGGTCCAATCCCCGGCGGGCGTCGGAAAGCTGGGAATTGAGCGCCAAGGCCTGCTCGTAGGCCAGAACCGCGTCAGCGAGGTCTCCGGCGTTTTCGCGGGCATAGGCGAGACGGGTCCACCAGGCCGCATTCCCCGGCGTGTAATGGACCGCTGTGGACAGGGCAATATCGGCGTGGCGGAACCGGCCCAGCCTGATATAGATTTCACCGATGAAGTAGTACACCGTTTCGATCCGCCCCCCCTCTGGGGCCAGGTTGATGTACTCCTGGAAGAATTGCAGCGATTCGGTGTTCTGGCCCTGGTGGTAATTCACCTCTCCAAGAATCTCGACGATCCGGTGATCGTAGCGGCTGAGTTTCCGGCCCGCAGCGGCGTATGAGCGGGCCTCCTCATAACGGCCCATTCGGATGAGGCTCCAGCAGATAACCACATGGGATTCGATATTTCCGGCATTCGCGGCGATCTCGGCCTTGCAGATTGCCACCGCACGTTCATAATTGCCGTTCCGGTATTCCTGGAGAGCGTCGGGCTTGGTCTGACCAAACACCGCTGGTGTGGAGAGAAAGAGCAGAAAGATAAGACGTACACCGGCTGTTCTCTGTGCGCGTTTCATACCTTTGGCGTTATGTCCCGTTCCGGCATGGTACAGCGCCCGTTAAACCAGCAGCCTGATTCCAGCCGGATCTGCGGCGTGCTAACGTCCCCGGCTAATTTTCCGGCGCCGGTAATTTCGAGCTTTTCTTCGGCAACGACGTTGCCTTTGACAGAGCCCCGGATGATCACCTGGGACGCGCTGATGTCCGCTTCCACCGATGCCTGTTCGTCCACCACCAGCGGGCCTGCGGCGTCAATGATCCCGGAGACTTTGCCGCGGATCATAAAGGGCTTGCCAAAGCTCAAGGAGCCTGAGAATTCAATATCGGGGGACAGGATCGTCTCAAAATCCTCTTCATCAAATCCGTCGTTTTGAACATCAGTCATGGATATATACTCGCTGTCTTAGTGTAGCGGGATTGAGCGGCGGGGATCAAGTAGGCTGTCCGTACTCAGTACCGCTAGGACACACCGGCCCTCCCAATACCCGGCTTCCTCACGCCCGCAAACAGCCCCGGGCCGCTCGGTGATGTCCCGCCTTTGGGGGTAGACTGCTTTGAACTGCGGGGAGGCCGGCTTGAACTGTTTAACTTCGGAATAGCTGGTTTGCCGGCGGCGCTCTTGTGCAGCCGCCGGTTTTTTTGTACGATAAATCACGGGGACCTGGAAAAAGAACAGCAGCTTTCCCTGCTCCTCATTTCTATCCCCCAACGGAGGCGGTATGTACACAAACCAACTAAAAATCTGTTACATCGGAGGCGGTTCACGCAATTGGGCCTGGGTGCTCATGCAGGACCTGGCCTTTGAAAAAGAAATCTCTGGAACCATCGAACTGTATGACAGGCGGCCCGAAGACGCCCGGACCAACGAAGCCATCGGTAATGCGCTCATGGCAAAGCACAATCCCGGCCAGTGGCGTTTCCGCGCAAATCCCTCGCTGGCCGATGCTTTAAGCGGCAGCGATTTTGTCTTTGTGTCCATACTCCCCGGTGATTTTGAAGAAATGGCCGTGGACGTGCATCTGCCCGAAAAATATGGAATCTACCAGCCGGTGGGCGACACCGCCGGGCCTGGCGGCCTCATCCGCGCTCTGCGGACCATCCCCCAGTTCCGCGAAATCGCCAGCGCTGTACGGGAATACGCCCCCTCCGCGTGGGTGATCAACTACACCAACCCCATGACGATTTGTACCCGTACCCTCTCCAAGGAGTTCCCCGGTATAAAAGCCTTTGGCTGCTGCCACGAGGTCTTCAACACCCAGAAACTCCTGGCAGAGGTGCTGGAAGAGGCAGGGCTTGCCCCCAAAGGCGCTATCAAACGGGAAGAGATCAGCGCCCGCGTTGCGGGTGTCAATCATTTTACCTGGATTGACAAGGCGTCCTGGAAAAATATTGATATCTTTCCATATTATAAAAAATTTGTTGAGCGCTATGCGGAGACCGGGTTCAGGGGCGCGGGTGCAGCCACGACGTTTGCCCAGGGCAGCAGTCAGGCTGATCCGGGAAGCACGGATGCGAAAGACCCTGATGAAGTCCAGCGGCGGTTGTATTTCGGTTCCTCCGAGCGGGTCAAGATGGACCTGTTCCGGCGCTACGGCCTTATCGCCGCGGCTGGAGACCGGCACTTGGCGGAATTCTGCCCGCACTCCTGGTATCTTGCCTCACCGGAGCAGATCAGAGGCTGGGGCTTTGCCCTTACGCCGGTCTCCTGGAGAATTGCCAACCGTGAGAAGCTCATCAAGCAGGCGGAAGCCTACCGGGACGGCAGAGAGACCATGACGCCGGTCAAATCAGGCGAGGAGGGGATCGCGATCATGAAGGCGCTCTTGGGCCTGGGGAATACCGTTACCAACGTCAACTTTCCCAATCAAGGCCAAATGCCGGACCTCCCTCCCGGCGCGGTGGTGGAGACCAACGCCGCGTTCAGCCGCGACAGCATCCAGCCCCTGACGGCTAACCGTCTGCCTACAGACCTCTGCGCTTTGATCATGCCGCATTCGCTGGCCCAAGAGGGGATCATCGAGGCGGTTTTTGAGGGAGATATGGAAAAGGCATTCCGGGTGTTCTCCCATGATCTTGCTATACAGGCCCTGCCCCTGGCCGATGCCCGCGCCTTGTTCGATGAAATGTGCGCCAAAACGGGCGTTAAAACGCTTGGGAAGAGTAATGATTGACCGGCGGGACTTGGTAACGCGGCATAATCCCCATTACACGGAGGACAACACGGATGCGCCCCTTTCCGTGGGCAACGGCGTTTTCTGTTTTACCGCTGACAGCACCGGCTTGCAGACCTTCTTTGATGAGTACGCCGCAGCGGGCTTTCCCCTGTGTACGATGGCTGAATGGGGCTGGCACGCATACCCGCCCCGGGATGGCGATGAGGAGGGTTTGCGTTTAACGCCCTACGACACTTGGGGCCGCGCCGTGTACTACGCGACGGACGACGCGGGCCAGGAGGAGCGGTTTAAACGTATCCGCCAGAGCGCCCACAAGTTTAACCTGGCGAAAATCGCCTTTGAATTTGAGGGAAGGGCCCTTGCGCTTAACGCAGACGGGTATCACTCTGAGGGCCAAACACTCAACCTCTGGGAAGCGGTTCTTTGTTCTGAATTTTCGATCAACGGTAATCCGGTTCATGTCGAGACCTTTGTCCACCCCGGCCATGACAGCGTTTATATCCGCGCCGTATCGCCGCTGTTCACCAGCGGTAAATTGCGTATAACGGTCCAATTCCCCTACGGCAGCCATAAGAAAGCCGCCTCGGATTTCGGTTCGCCTGAACGCCACCTGACGAGACGGGCCGGAGACGCGCTGATCGAGCGGGAGATGGATGGTACGCGCTGCCGCGTTGGTATCGGCGGTACGGGTTTTCAAATTACGGCGAATGAACAGGCCCATACGGTGATACTGGAGCCCCGCGCCGCTGAAATCGAAGTGAGCTTTACATTCACGCCGGTTTCCGTGCCGTCGCTGGAAGGCGTTGCCGTATTTGACCGGGATGCATTGCCGCATAACACGGAACCCTGCAAGGAAGCGCGGACAGTCTGCAAAGCCTCTTGGGAGCGCTACTGGAATTCAGGCGGCGCGCTTGATTTCTCGCCGGCAAGCGATGGCCGGGCGCGGGAATTGGAGCGCCGCGTCGTGCTGTCCCAGTACCTGATCGCAATCCAAAGCCGGGGCCGCCTGCCTCCCGCCGAGACGGGGCTTACCTGTAACAGTTGGTACGGCAAATTCCACTTAGAGATGCACTTCTGGCATCACGCGCATTTTGCCCTGTGGAACCGGATCGGAGAACTCAAGAAGAGCCTTGCCTACTATACAAAAATTCTGCCCTGTGCGAGGGAAATCGCCGCGTCCCAGGGTTACGCCGGGGCGCGCTGGCCCAAGATGTGCGATCCATCAGGGAAGAATACGCCCTCTTCAATCGCCGTACTCCTTATCTGGCAGCAGCCCCACCCAATCATGCTGGCTGAACTCTGTTATGGCGCCGCTCCATGCGGGGAATTCCTGCGCGAAT
Organism: Treponema sp.; assembly: GCA_031280065.1. Next base: position 7,012 of record JAITHH010000147.1, read on the forward strand.
ACCGTGAGGTGGTGGTGGAAAGCGCCGAGTTTATGAAGAGCTTTGTTCACCGGGACGGCGGCGGGTATGTGCTGGGCCCGCCTTATATGCCCGCGCAGGAACGGCACGATCCGCGCACGGTACTGAACGCCGCCTACGAGCTTGAGTACTTCCGCTGGGGTTTCCGCAAAGCTGATGAATGGCTTGCGCGTCTTGGCGAGGCCCCCCGCTATGACGAAATCGCCGAAAAGCTGGCTCTGCCCGCGCACCGGGACGGCGTATACCTTGCCCACGGGAACTGCCCTGATACATTCAGCCGTCTGCCTTTTTACACTGATCATCCTTCTATGCTGGCGATGTATGGAATTCTTGACAGCAAAAAAGTTGAGCCTGAAAAAATGTCCGCCACGCTCGACAGGGTGCTTGCCGTGTGGGATAAGGCGACGTTCTACGGCTGGGACTTTCCCATGCTTGCAATGACCGCCTGCCGCTTGGGGCGGTATGAGGATGCGGTAAATTTGCTCTTACTGGAAAGCCCGAAAAACACCTATATGCCGAACGGCCACAACCGGATGGTTGGCGATAACGCCCTGCCGCTTTACCTGCCGGGCAATGGCGGCCTCCTGCTGGCTGCGGCTATGCTTGCGGCGGGTTACGGCGGCAAAACCGGTCCGCTGTTCCCCAAAGGCTTTGAGGCGCTGGCGGAGGGAATCAATGCGTATATCTGACATTCAAATCCGTGATCCGTTTGTCGTGCTGGATCAAGGGACATACTGTCTCTTTGGCTCGACCGGCAAGGACATTATTCATACCCCGTGCAGGGCGGCGCGGACGGCGGTCACGGGATGCTCTTCCAGAGCAGGGAAGGGATGCTTTACCTTGCAATTCACCATCCCAACAAGACACCTTTTGAGCGGCCTCTGTTTGTGGAGGTCCGCGAAAGAAACGATACGCTTGTTACGGTATAGGCAGAGGATGCCGGATAATCTTTGTTGTTTGAAGGCATCTGCCCCTGATGGGCTTAGAATGTATCCGTAGAAGTAATTCACCATGCTCTCCCCTGAAATATGGAGAGATGTGCGGACAACAATGAGACCCTCACCATGCGGCAGAGCGCTTGCGCCCCGCGCTTACTTCCCGTAGTCTTGGTAGAGGAAACGCTTGATCTTCTGCTGGGCGTTCCGTTCAAAGTCTTCGCGGCGCAGGATAAAGTCGCTGATCTTCTTGTAAACCGGCAGACTGCGGTTCATCCGTTCTACCTCTTTCTTGATAAGACCGCTGACAAAAGCATCGTCCAGGGGATTGCCCGGATAGTCCTCCTCCAAGGCCTCCCGGTTGGGAACCGCTACCGCGATGATCTGCTCGCCCCCGAATTCCGCTTCCTTCCGGCCCAGCACCAGAATCTGTCCGATGACCCTGGAGCCTTCAAAGCGCGCTTCGATTTCCTCCGGGTAAATGTTCTTGCCGCCGGAACT
>JAITHH010000148.1 GCA_031280065.1 Treponema sp.
AAGGAGCTTATCTCCAAGATGACGCTGGAAGAAAAGGTCTCCCAGCTCAGTTACGACAGCCCCGCCATTGAACGGCTGGGAATTCCCGCGTATAACTGGTGGAATGAATGTCTCCACGGAGTCGCCCGTGCGGGATTCGCCACGGTGTTTCCCCAGGCTATCGCCCTGGCGGCGGTTTTTGACGAGGACTTTATCCGTACCGTGGCCGGGGCTGTCTCGGACGAGGCCCGGGCCAAGTACAATGAGGCGGTCAAACAGGGGAACCGGGGCCAGTATTACGGCCTGACCTTCTGGACCCCCAACGTCAACATCTTCCGGGACCCCCGCTGGGGCCGGGGCCAGGAAACCTACGGCGAAGACCCCTTCCTCACCAGCCGGATCGGGCTGGCCTTCATGCGGGGACTCCAGGGGGATGACCCGGAACGCCTGAAGGTCGCGGCCTGCGCCAAGCACTACGCCGTCCATTCGGGGCCGGAGAAATTCCGCCATGAGTTTGACGCCCAAGTCTCCCCCAAAGACCTGCACGAAACCTACCTCCCCGCCTTCAAGACCCTGGTGGAGAACGGCGTCGAGTCGGTGATGGGGGCCTATAACCGCACCCTGGGCGAACCCTGCTGCGGCAGTACGCTGCTCCTCAAGGACATCCTGCGCGGGGACTGGGGCTTTAAAGGCCACGTCGTGTCCGACTGCTGGGCCATCCGGGACTTCCACGAGAACCACAAAGTAACGTCCTCCCCGGAGGAGAGCGCGGCCCTGGCCCTGAACGCGGGCTGCGACCTCAACTGCGGCTGCACCTACCCCCTGCTGACCCTGGCCCGCAAGAAGGGCCTGGTCAGCGAGGAAGCCATCGATACCGCCCTGACCCGGCTCCTGCGGACCCGCTTCAAGCTGGGGGTATTCGATCCGCCGGAACAGGACCCCTATGCGGCCCTCGGCGCGGAGACGGTCAACTGCGAAAAGCACCGGGCCCTGGCACTGGAGGCGGCGCGGAAGTCCATCGTGCTCCTCAAGAACGAAGGGGGAATTCTGCCCCTGGACGATTCAGCCAAGCGCATCCTCCTCATCGGCCCGGCGGCGGCCAACGTCCAGACCCTGCTGGCCAACTACTACGGCATGAGTTCCCCCCTGGTAACGATCCTCGAAGGGCTGGCGGAGAAGGTGAAGGGCAAGGGGGCCATCAGCTTCGAGTACCGCCAGGGCTCCCTGATGTACGAAGACATTCACCTGGGCTTCCAGGCTTTCGGCGCGGCGGGCCACGATGACGCGCCCATGTTCGGCCTGGAGGGGGTTGACGTGGTGATCGCCTGCTACGGCTTGGACGGCGCGATGGAGGGCGAAGAGGGCGACGCCATCGCATCGGACTCCAACGGCGACCGGGACCGCATCGAACTTCCCCCCTGGCAGCTCAAATTCCTCCGCCGCGTCCGCAGGGCGGGCAAGAAGGTGATCCTCGTGCTGACCGGCGGAAGCCCCATCGCCTTCCCTGACGACATTGCTGACGGAATCCTCTTTGCCTGGTATCCCGGCGAACAGGGGGGGAACGCCGTGGCGGACATCATCTTTGGGGACGTAAGCCCCTCAGGTAAGCTGCCCATCACCTTCCCCCAGTCCACGGATCAGCTCCCTCCCTACGAGGACTACGCCATGCGGGGCAGGACCTACCGTTATATGGAAGAAAAGCCCCTGTACCCCTTCGGTTTCGGCCTTTCCTACAGCGAAGTCCGCTTCGACGCCCTGGAACTTTCCGCGCAAACCATCGCCGCGGGAGAGCGGATCAAGGCGGCGGTAACGCTGACCAACGCCGGTTCCCGGAACATCGAAGAAGCGGTACAGCTCTACGTGTCCAAGGAAGACCGGGGCGCGGATGATCCCATCGTCTCGCTCAAGGCGTTCCGCCGTATCGCCCTTCCCGCGGGCAAGACCGTACGCGCCGAATTCGAGCTGGATGCCGCGGCCTTTGAGCCGGTCAGCGCCGATGGCAAGCGCGTCCTGGTCCCGGGGCGCTGGCGGGTAACCGCGGCCAACGCTGCCCCGCTGCCGGTATCTGTGGAGAGGGGCGCGGCCAAGCCCGTATCCGCGATGATACAGGTCAGATAAGCGCCGCGAGCGCGGAACCGGCGCCGGATGAGGGCGCCGGTTCCGCTTCCGGGTCTGCTCCTTAGAGCCTGTTCAAAATTCTACCTTGCAGGCTCCATCGAACCGTTTGAACAGGCTCTAATGGAATTCATTCCCGCCAAAACGATTGTTACCCCGGTAAAAGGCCAGAGCTGGTTCGGGGTTGATTACAACATGAATATCTACCGGGGCTGCCCGCACGGCTGCATCTACTGCGACAGCAGGAGTCTTTGCTATAAAATAGAAGATTTTGATCGCGTCCGGGCAAAACAGGACGCGCTGCGGATCATCGCAGGGGATCTCGCCAAAAAAAGAAACCGGGGCGTCGTCGCGTCAGGCGCGATGAGCGATCCGTATAATCCCCTGGAAGCGGAACAGCGGCTCACCAGAAGCGCCCTTGAATTGCTCAACGCCCGCGGTTTCGGCGCCGCTATCGCCACCAAAAGCGATCTGGTTGTCAGGGACATCCCCGTCTTACAAGCCATCCAGGCCCATTCGCCGGTAATCGTCAAGATGACCATCACCGCGGCGGACGATGGTCTGGGTAAAACCGTTGAACCGCGCGCACCGCTGTCAAGCCGGCGTTTCGCGGCGGTAAAAGCACTGAACGCCGGCGGCATATACACGGGCATCCTCATGATGCCCGTGCTGCCGTTTATCGAAGACACCGAAGAAAACATAACCGCGCTCGTACACGCGGCCAAAGCAAGCGGGGCGCGGTTCATCTACCCGGCGTTCGGCGTAACGTTACGCGCGGGAAACCGGGAGTATTTCTATGAACAGTTGGACAAACACGTTCCGGGAATCAAAGCGCGTTATATCAAGCGCTATAGCGGGTGTTACTCGTGTACCTCGCCGGAGGCCAAGCGGCTGCGGACGCTTTTTACGGCTGAATGTCAGCGGCTGGGCCTGTGCTACGAGATGCGTGATATTATCGCCGGTTACCGGCGCGGCTATACGGCGCGGCAGTTGGAGTTATTTTGAAAGGAACGGCGGAACCGCTCCCTGCCGGGGTTCCCCGGAGCGTGTGCGGGGTTCCCCGGAGCGCTCGCGGGGTTCCCCGGAGTGCCTGCGGGAATCCCCGGAGCGTGTGCGGGGTTCCCCGGAATGTCTGCGGGGCTCCCCGGAGCGTGTGCGGGGCTCCCCGGAATGTCTGCGGGGTTCCCCGGAGCGCTCGCGGGAGTTCCCGGAACGTCTACGGGAGTTCCGGAAGTGACTGCGGGGATCCCCCCGGTAACATTTTTCATGAGGCAACGCGCCCCCTGTCTAATCTCAGAAACAAATAGGACACCCGGCCCCGCAGTAGAATGGAAAAAGCAAAGTTTCGCCTGAAGGTGTTCGGCTGGTACCGGAACACTCCGCCGCGGTTTTCGCTTGCGGGGGCGCCGGACGCGAAGCTCGCCTGCCGGCATTTCGGCATCCGCCGTTCCTGCTTCTGCCGGCGGAAAGTGACCCCAAGCGGCTGTCCGCGCCGGAGAACAAGCCGGCTGTCCCGAAGCGGAAACGGGAACCCGGCTCTGCGCGGGAACTGGTCCGGACGGTGCGGGCCGTACGGGAAGCGTACCCCGGCTGTTCGGCGAAAAATACGGCCTATCCTCCCGCGGGAACGCGAGGAAGCCTCCGCACCCTCCGTGTCCGCGCCGGGAAGGCTCATAAACCGGGAAAACCTGTTCTTCAGGGCGGACACGAAACGGCGTAAAAAACGCTCAAAAGCCGCCAAAACAGCCCATGAACGTAAAAGAAAGCCCTCTACCTTGAAGGCGCA
>JAITHH010000227.1 GCA_031280065.1 Treponema sp.
AAGAAGGAGCATAAGTATGAGTAACAATTATCGTACGAGTGTGCAAAGAGTTTCGGCGGCGCTGAAACTCACGGGAATGGCGGCGGCGGCGCTGTCATTCGTCATGATGCTGGCCCTGATGGGCTGCCCCACGGACAGCGGCACGGACCAGGAGCCCCCGGTGAAATTACCGTTACCTTTAACGCCAATGGCGGGACGGTTGCGCCGGCAAGCGTTGAAGTGGAACCGGGGAAGACCGCCGCGTTACCCATCCCTGCGAAAACGGAGGGTAGTGATACCATATTCTGGGGCTGGTATACCAAAGATGGAACCAGCAGCAGTGATTGGGGAAACCGGTTTACCAATGAGACCCCGGTTACGGCTAATATTACGGTATACGCCAAGTGGGGAGCCACAGCGCCCGCACATACACCGTTACCTTCAACTCCCAGGGCGGCTCTTCCGTTTCCCCCGTAACCGTCAATAGCGGCGATACGCTCGCTTTGCCTGCGCCCACAAAAGCGGGTAATATCTTGAGCGGCTGGTATACGGAGGAGAATGGAAGCGGCACGAAATTTACCGGGACAACACAGGTTACGGGCAATATCACTCTATACGCCAAGTGGACGGCGGCCCCGAGCGGCGGCGGCAAAGGCAAACTGACGATAACGGGTATTCCAGAGGGAGTACATGGCTCCTACGTTCTTGCGACGACTGAGGACCAGACGTTTTGGGGCTTAGCAGAAAAGCCCGCGTCAACGCCCACATCGCTTAAGGCAGTAGAAATTACCGGTACGACGGTCGAAATACCGCTGTGGAAGAATAACAATGGATCCTGGGCCGTCTACGAAGGAAACGAGAGCAAAAAGGTGATACTTTGCATTGGGAATTCGGTAAATGCGCCAACAACTAACTTGCCTGACTGGGGTGAAACCCTGACAAGTTCATCCGCCATCACCTTTGCAAACGGCAGCACCACAGCGGAGGCTTCCCTCTTCTTTGATGACGAAGGCGGCGGCGATGGCGTTCCCTACGGTGAGCTTGCGGAATATCTTGATAGGCTTGACCTCAAGACCGCCGCAGACCCCAACATCGTCAAAATTGCGGCGGTCAATATCAGTACAGGGGGCGTCATGGGGGCCATTAACGATGCGGTATTGGCCGGGAAGAAGTACGTCACCTTAGACCTGTCCGCTTGTTCCGCCACGGGTAATACCATAAAGGGCTTGTCAAGCGACAACGCCCCCGGTCCCGATCACATGAATGTTATCAGAAATAACCAGTATATCGTTGGGATCATCCTGCCCAGTAGCGCTACTATCATCGATTACCACGCTTTTAGGGGTTGCAGCAGTCTGGTCAGCGTTACCATTCCCAGCGGCATTATCTCTATCAAGAACTACGCTTTTATGAATTGCAGCGGTCTGACCAGCGTTACCATTCCCGGTAGCGTTAAGGACATCGGGAGCGGTGCCTTTTCCTCGTGCTCCAGCCTTGCCAGCGTAACGTTTGCAGCGGGAAGTGATATAACCAGGGAGAATTTTGATTCCGATGGATACGGCAGTCCCTTCCCCGGCGATTTACGCGAAAAGTATTTAGCCGTGGACGGCAGCGGCGGCGCGGGGACGTATACGCGGAATCCAAGCGAGAGTACCTGGACGAAGACGCCGCAGTAAACCAAGAACCGGGCCTCTGGCCTGGAGAGGAAAGAGGGGGAACGAGCAGCGCGTCTTCCTCTTTTCTCTTTCCTTCCCCTTGCGGCGTTTACAAAAATGATTCCAGCTTGGCGAGTACCGTCTCAAAGACGCCTAAGTCCCAGGCCAGGTCCAGCGCCGTGTAGCGGTTGCGGATCATCTGCGCCCGGCGGGCCGCGGCAATGACCCGGCTGCGGGTCAAATTGATCTCCTCCGGTTTGAGCGGGCAGCCGCCCCGTCTGAGCAGTTCTTGAATCTCCCCATGCCGGGGCAGCTTTTCCAATACCTGATCCCGGATCAGCTTCCAGTTGTCCCGCAGTCCGGCGGTAAAAACCCGCGCCGCGTCCTCCCCCAGGAGCTTTTCCCCGGCGGTCTTGACCGCCGCTTCACCTGCCGCCGCGCCAAAGCCGCGAAAGGCCCGCCGTACTTCAGCTTCCCGTTCCGCCTTGCCGGGGCGCCGCCATGAGCGCTCAGGGGAAGGAGGCTCCGGGGACGCAAAGAGTATCTCCGTGAAGGCCGCCGCCGCAAGGGTTCCCATGGCGACTTTGTGCCCGTGGGTAACCGGAACGCCGTCCGCCGACAAGTCTTCCATCTCCCACACGTGGCTCCACAGGTGTTCGCACCCGGACACGGGCCGGGAACTCTTGAGATGCTGCATGGCAAAGCCGGTAACGCAGAGGGCCTCAAAAAGCCGCCGCACCGCTTCGCCGTCGCCCCGGACCGCGTCTGCGGAACAGGCAAGGGTGTCCAGCAGGCCCTCCTGGGTCATGGCCCAGGCCAGCGGATCGATGGGCTCCGTTCCCGGCGCTCCCAATGGGCCGGCGTGCGCGGCGATGATCCAGTCTGTGCCGGCGATGATCTTCCCGGCGAGGTCTCCGAAGCCCGATGAAGAGAGATAAGCGGGAGCGGCGCGGAGCAATTCCGGGTCCGCGGCCAGGGCCCGCGGGGCGGGGCAGGAAAAGGTCTGCTTAAAGCCGCCGTCCAGCAGGGCCGCGCCGGAGGAGGTATACCCGTCCACCGAGGCTGCGGTAGGAATCGACAGGTAGGGAAGGCCCAGTTCCCCGGCGGCGCGTTTTACCAGGTCGTTCACGGTTCCCGCGCCGACTGACACGGGAACCGCGTCCTGATCCGGCAGCGCCTTGATAGCACTGGTTATGGCGGCGATATGCCGGTACTCGGCGTGGAGCCGGGGCGCGCCGGGAAACACGAAGACGCCCGCCGCCGGTTCCAGGGCGGCCAGCGCGTCCTTACCCGCCGCTGCATAGGTGTTTTCATCGGCGATGAGGAAGGCCGGGCGTCCATCGAAGCGGCTGCGTAAGAGGCCGTGCGCCGCCGCGAGCGCGTTGTTCTGGATGACGAGTTCTTGTGTGTCTGTGGCTGCCTGAAGGCACTCTGCCAGAGAGGGTTTATCCATTTTGGGTTCCATAGGTTTACTGTATCACGGCGGATGGGGTACATTGAAGATATGTTTACCGCGCACCGCTCAGGCTAAAGCCTTCGCGCAGGTGTGATAATATGGGGCATTACGAGCGCTACGGCGGGCCGCATTGTTTGGTCAACGCCCTGGCGGGCGCGGTTGTTTGCCG
>JAITHH010000244.1 GCA_031280065.1 Treponema sp.
TAGGTACTGGCCCTGGACGAGCAGGCGGCGCTCCCATTCCAATAAAACCGAAACTCCAGTATAATGCCGTTATGAGTGTAAAAAAGCCAATCGCGGCGCCGGAAAACAAGCAGTCAGGCGGGGAAGCGGATGACCGGGTCACGCTGCCGGCGCTGTTCGGCATCCGTCCGGGGCAGTATTTGGCGGTTCTCTACGGCCTGATCCTCCTGATCATCCTCTTTTTCGTGGTCTGTTATCCGGGGCTTGCCCATCCGGGCACGGTGATCGCCTTCCGCTCAGAGCCGGCGGGCGCGGCGGTCCGTATCGACGGGCTTACCCAGGGGCGTACTCCCTGCGAAATCGCCGTCCCCAAGGGAAAGCGGCGCGTCGAAATGGCGCTTCCCGGCTTCCAGCCCTTTACCCTTGAAACCGAGGTCAAAGGCCGGCTGCTGGGCTCCCTGTTCTTCCCCCGGCGGGCCAGCGTAACGGGGACCCTCCAGGCGGACGGCCCCGTAGAAGCCCTGAGAGAAGGCGCCGCCCGGTATGCGGCCTGGTCTTTCGCGGGTGAACCTACCGCCGCATACCAAGTCCCCCTGGAACTGTCCGAGGGCGCGTACCGCTCCGGCCCGCAAACGGCGGCGGATCAAGCGGCCATGGAAACCGCGGAGGGAATTCTCGATGCGTCTTTGCGCTTTGCCGTAACCAAGGCCGCGCTGCGGGACTTTGTCCGGGCGAAGCTGCTCACCGAAAACGGAGGGCTGGCCCCTTCGCCGCTCACCCTGCTCGATTCGGCGGGGGATATGCTGAACCGCCTGTCGCGGACGCCGGGAGCCGCATCCTGGCTGGCCGATCTGCTCCCCCCGGAAGCCGCCGGAACCCTCCGCGCTTCGGCCTGGTATCAGTCAAACGCCGCGCCGCTTGCAGAACCGGCGCCCTCCGGCCCCCCCGCCGGGGTATCGCCCGAAGTCTTGGACCTGGGGGGCCTCCGCTTCTGGGGAATTCCCGGCGGCTCGTTCAGCATGGGCGATCCGGGCGCCCGTACGAGAGAAATTCACCCGTTCTGGATAGCCGAGGCGGAAGTTTCCCCCGCAGCCTGGGCTGACTTTATCGAGGCCAATCCCGCGTGGAACCGGGAAAACCGGGCGCGGCTTGAGGAGCAGGGGCTGGTCAGCGAAGACTACTTGGGTGAATTTCCGCCCGCGCCGGACGGGGGGATAGCGGGTGTGTCGTGGTACGCGGCGGAAGCCTACTGCCGCTGGCTCACCGGTCTGCTGCCGGGGTACATGGCCGGTTATGAGGCGCGGCTTCCCTTGGAAGCGGAATGGGAGTACGCCGCGAAACTGGCCGGACAGCCGGACGCTCCGCCAGTGGAAGGGTTCTTGGGCGGGCGCTGGGAATGGTGCGCCGATCCCTTTGTCCCCCTGCCGTTCTTTCCCGCCGGGGACCGCTATGTCCGCATGGTTTCCTCCCCGGAACGTTCCCTGCGCGGCGGCGCGTGGATCAACCAGGCGGGTTCGGTGAAGGCTGAAACGCGGGCCTCGCTGCCCCCGGATACCTGCTCGGCGTTTGTTTCTCTGCGGCCTGTTATTGCCCTTCGGGAGGCGCCATGAGCGAGGGGGTCAAGATCATCGCGGTGAACCGCAAGGCCCGGCACGACTACGCCGTGGACGACAGCTACGAGTGCGGGATTGAACTGTTGGGGACCGAGGTCAAATCGTTCCGGGACGGCAGAATTTCTTTTCCCGACGCCTGGGCGGAAGTGATCAAAGGCGAGGTATGGCTCCGCTCGCTGATTGTGGCGGAAAATCCGTTTTCTTCTATATTTAATCACGAGCCTGAGCGGAAGAAGCGGCTGCTTCTGCACCGGGACGAGATCAAGCGCATTGCCCGGAAGGTAGACGAGAAGGGCTATACGCTGATTCCGCTTTCATTTTACTTCAAGAAGAGCCGGGTAAAGGTTGAGTTGGGTTTATGCAAGGGAAAGAAGACGTATGACAAACGGGCGGACATTCGGGAGCGGGACGTACAGCGGGATATATCGCGGGAATTTCGTCTTGGGAACCGCTAATTACAGCGGATGAAACCGCAGATTACACGGATAAAAAGGATGGCACAGATGAGTAGAAACAATATCAGTGTCGAACCGAAGGTTCGCAATCCGTGTCATCTGTGGTTAGAAAGAACGGTTGCCAGGGGAACCGCTGATTACAGCATCCCCGCCCCGCAGGGGCGGGCAGATACAGTCCTGTTATGTGCCGTAAAATCTGCGGCGGCGGCTTATCATTTATTATTGTTATTCTGAAAAACAAGAGCGGCTTTTTTTAATAATTCATTGAGTAAATCATTTGGAACAGTTTCAATGTAATTCCATTGACGGGCGTTGTAGTCTATCGTTACAAGCTGGTCAAGCAATACAATACCAGTCGATTTAGTTTCAGACAAAGGAACATACAAAGGATACCGCCTGGCAGTGTTTGAAATTGGGGCAAATACCGCGATATTGGCATAATCGCTCACCAGGTGATGACTCAAACAAATATAAGGACGGTATCCTTTTTGTTCATGTCCTTGTTTAGGGTCAAGGTTAATTTTGATGATGTCGCCTTGTACGGGGACATTATTTACCACTTTTCTTCCCCTACGGGCTGAATAGGATTGGTAAGTTCTGTCTTAAAGCTCTCGCCGGAATAATCCTTAAAAAGATATTCGATTGTCCCCTCCTCCGGCGTACCGGGTTTGGAAACGGTCAATATGCTTTCCCGCCTTTCCAGAACGGCCTCATCATTGGGGCAAATTCCCATTTCACGGGTAATTTCCGCCGGAATTCGCAATGCTTGACTGTTTCCCCGCATGGAAACAGTTGTTTTTGTCCGTATCATACTCAGCCTCGTTCACTGATGAGTATAAACAAAATGCGGATACGAGCCAAGAGGCTATGAATAGGCGGCCTTTGCCGCCGTATCAGGGACACGGCGGCAAAGGCTGCTGTTGTTTCAGTACGTGCCGTCAAAATGGGTATGCTTTGTTACCCATTTGTTTATGCTCACCGGGAGGGCAAGCCAGGCAAATATACTCAGGGTGATAATGCTTAAAAACCACCAGAGAATCCACCGCCCAAACAACTGCGCTCCTGTCCCGTCAAAGGTAAGCCGCTTCCCGTCAAT
>JAITHH010000287.1 GCA_031280065.1 Treponema sp.
TCGCGTCCGTGGTGCTGGTGGGCGTTTCGTCCTACTTCCTGTCCACCTCCGCCATTAACCGCGTGGCCGTGGATTCTCTGACCTTCCGTTCAAAGCAGTTGGTGAATTACGCCGATAACCAGTGGAATATCCTCGTGGAAAACGGCGCGGTGGGGGACCCCTTCTTTGAGCGGGCCGTCCGGGACGCGGTGGAGAGTTTCGCCCGCAGCCTCCTGAATAGCGATACCGAGTCGATATTCGCCCTGGACCAGTCCGGCGAGACGGTGATCCGGACGGGGCAGATGGAACTGAGCGCCGAGGAGCGGGGAATTCTCCAAGACTATTTCGTGCTGGAAAGCGCCGAGTTTATCATGATCAAGACGGGAGGGGAGCTCCGCGCCGCCTATACCTGCCCCTTGCGGCTCTTCGGCTGGCAGATTTTCATCACCGAGGCGCGGGATGTGTTCTACGGCAGGGTGGAGACGATATTCAACGCCAGCTTTATCATCCTGGCCGGGGTTACGCTGGCCGGGGCGCTGTGCGTCTTTCTCATGGCCGGCTTTTTGACCAAGCCCATGGAAATCCTGGTAAAAACCATGGACCGCATTACCAAGACCCATAACCTGGAAGAGGAAGCGCCGATCCTCTACAACGACGAGATCGGCAGGCTGTCCTTCTCGTTTAACGGGATGATTCGGACCCTGGCTAACGCGCAGGAGCAGATCAAGAAACACGCATTCGAGGCGGTGGTGGCCCGCAAGCGGGAAAACAAAATCCGCAACGTGTTCCAGTTGTACGTTCCCAAGGACGTCATCGATCAGGTATTCGCCAACCCGGAAAACATGCTCGCCGGCAACAACCGCGAGGTGGCGATCCTCTTTTCGGATATCCGCAGTTTCACGACCATCTCCGAAGGCATGGAGCCCGACGACCTGGTCAACTCCCTGAACCGCTACTTCGCCGCCATGGTGGACATTATCATGGACCGCAACGGCGTGGTGGATAAGTACATCGGGGACGCAATCATGGCGATGTTCGGCGCTCCCGCCTCTTATGGGAACGACGCCCTGTCCTCGGTCATGGCGGGGCTTGAGATGATCCGGGAACTGGAGGGATTTAACCAGAAACAGCGGGAGCTGGGCGCGCCGGAATTCCGCATCGGCGTGGGCATCAACTACGGTACCGTTACCGTGGGGAATATCGGCTGCGAAAAAAAGATGAACTATACGGTCATCGGCGATTCGGTAAATCTCGCTTCGCGGCTGGAAGGGCTTACCAAACAGTACCAGGAGCCGGTTCTGTTCAGTGATACGGTGGCCAAGCAACTGGCCGGGGCGATTCCCTGTAGGGTTATCGACAAGGTGGCGGTCAAAGGCAAGACGCAGGGGGCATTCATCCTGACTTCGCGGCTGTCCCTCACCGAGGCGGAAACCGCGGCGTGGAAATTTCACCAGGAAGCGGTGAAGTATTACTACCACCAGCGGTTTCAAGAGGGGCTGGACCGCTTTGAAAAAGTCCTAGAGTACCTGCCTGACGATTTGCCCGCCGCGCGCTTCATCAGCCGCTGTAAGATGTACCTGGAAAATCCTCCTGATCCGGGCTGGAACGGCGTGGAGATCATCCATGAAAAGTAGCCTGGCAATCGCGCTGGTATTGGGGTGCGCCGGACTTCTTATGGCCGAAGAGGGGGAAGCCTCCCGTCCCGTCATGCTCCTGGTGGAATACCGGGGAGTCTCCAGCGGCAGGGATGAAACCGTGGAAAAGGCCCTGGACTATACCCGGACGGCGGCGGAGGCGTTCATCATCCGGCGCGGTATGGCGCCTGTTTACGTGGAATTTGACCGGGAATACGCGGAACAGTGGATCAAGGCGGAGGATTTGCGGGATGTCTGCGCCCAATATGGCGCTGCCTACGCCCTGGGCCTACGCTGTTTCTACCGGGATGAGCGGCTTTTCTGGCGCTACGACCTCTACAGCGCTGAAGAAGACGCGGTGCTTGCCGCGGACGCATTTGCCGTTGTCCTCATCGCCGGTGTTTCAGCGCCCGGCGTCGTGGACAATTCAATTGCGCGGCTGGAGCGGAACTGGGATAAGTCCGCGCCGTCTCAATCCTTTGACGGGCGGCTTGCTGATGTCGAGGGGCGGCGCTTTGTTTCCCGCCAGGAGGGGGTTGAAGTGATCTACGGCCCGGAGGAAGCGGGGCTGTCCGCCGGGACGATTGCCAACGGCGCATTGGACGCGGCGCCGGTTCCCTTTGTCGAGGGCGCTCCGGTGTACGCGACGCTGACCAAGCCGGGCTACTGGCCCCGCGAGATAGAACTGCCTGCGGAGCGGGACGGGGAGGAGATCGTGCTTCCGGGGCTGTTGAAGAAGACGCGCCATTCGCTGGCGCTGCTCAACGGTTTCCGGGAGGGGGCGGCTTTTACATCTGTGGAATTCGAGTACCGTTTCCATCCGCTCCCTGACCGGCTGTTCCTCCAGGCGGACTGGGCTGTGCAGCCGAGGCCCGCGTCTCAAGCGGAGGGGGCGCCGTACCAGGAACTGCGCGTTGGGGCAGGGCTGTATATCCTGCCCCGCAATGGTATTCCTTTCCGTCTGCTGGCGGGCACGGGGCTGGCGCTGGTTTTCTCCAGCGATGAGGCGGATTTTCAAAGTGATCCGCTGTGGCTGGGCGCTGAATTGCATTTTTCTCAATGGGCGGTGGTCAGCGCCCTGCGGTTTCCCAGTTTGATGGGCTATGACCGGGATATTTTCGGCGGCGGCAAGATAGGAACGGACAGCTATTGCTTTACGATAGGGGTAATGCTCAAATGGTAACAAAGAATAGCATAGGGGAATGTACGCCCATTACAAACACCGCGCAAGGCGGACGGGGGGACCGGGGGGTCAAGACCCCCCGGCGGGGGCGCGGGGGTGGAACCCCCGCAGCCGCAGCCCTCATCCTTGCGCTCTGCTGCGCCCCTGCCTGGGCCCAATCTGAAACCGTAGACATCCTATACCGCCTGACCATCGACGAGGAATTTTACCTCCTGGGCAGAGAAGCCGGGGTCTATATCTGGGACGCCTATGCGGGCCCGTTCCCCGTCTGGGACTATTGGGATTACTCCTTCCGCAACGCCCTGGGCTCCGTGTCCAACGCGGCCCGGCTGCTTCCCTGCGACAAGGCCGATGGCGCGGACGAGCAGCGCTTACGCGCCGAGGCTGCGGCAAAAGGCGTTCCGGTCATCATTGATGTCCGGGTGGACGGCGTGGTGAACTCGGACAATCCCCGCACCACGGTGTCCTACACGATCCTCGATGCCTTTAACCGTCTGCGCCGGCTGGACAAGACCCTGGACATGGCTATTCCCACTGAGCCGGACCTGTTTACCCACTACTGGATCAACGCGGCGGCGGACCTGGAGGCGTTTATCGAGCCGATACTCAGGCCCAAGCTGCTGATCACCGGGCCGGTGGGCGCGGTGGTACGGGGCGTTACCGAAGAGGCCCTGGTCATCCCGGAGCCGGGAGCGCTGGAGGTGGACGCGCCGATGCCCGCAGTCTTCCGCTGGGAAATGTCCCACTGGAACTATGCGGAGCGCCAGGGGCTGTTCTTTGCCGAGCGGGATCATTTCCATCTGGACTTGCCCCGGCAGCCCTTCCATCATTTCTCGGTGGACGCGGCCTTGTTCCAGGGCCGTATTCCCGAAGCGGATTTGTCTTTTAGCCTGAAATCTTACGGCTGGTTTTTCAGCCTTGGGCTGACGCAGCAGGTCTTCGGCCTGGCGCTCCAGGATGATGCCGGGGCCTTGGAGACGAGTTTCAGCGTCCGGCCCCTCTTCGTACCCCGTATCGGCGCGGGCTACCGGTTCCCCTCCCGCGAACCGCGAATCCCTAAGCTGTACCTCCGTGCGTTGGGCGGCCTGCGGCTCGATTACCAGAGGGGGGGCTTTGACCAGTTCAGTCCGTTTAGTCTTGCCGCCGCCGCAGGTTACGATTGGGAGCTTACTTCCCATTTCCGGCTGTTTTTTGAAGCGGGGCTGGGGCTTTATATCCT
>JAITHH010000106.1 GCA_031280065.1 Treponema sp.
TATGCGTATTCTGGCGGCCAAATTCGCCGGAGAGCCTACCCCGGATATGTATAACTTTGAAGCGCAGCTTGTGGAAACCAGCAGTTTGAGCCGTCAGATCAACATGGGGAACATCGCGGAGGTGGTTCCCGGCTGGGGGCAGAAACAGGGGCTCTTCGATCATTACCCTTGGATGGCGGAGATCAAGGCGGCTGGGGAGCGGCGCTTTAGATAATTGATCTCCACAGAGGATCGTGGCTTCTTCGTTGGTTTACGCCCGCCGGAATGAATTAAATGCCGTACCAATCCAGCTCCATTTGGCCGTTTTCCCTATCCAGCAGGGACTGTCCGGCTTCCCGGCTCTTTTGGAGGAAAATATCCGTGTTCCAACCCGCTGCTGCGGCAATAGACCGGGCTACAGGCAGCACCTGGGAATCAGTGTAGTGGTCATAATCGTAGGGACTGTGGGGCAAGGATGCGGGCTCCGCGCCGGTTTCAGTCCAGATAAACTCCACCGTGCCCCGGCGGCCCTTCCAGCCGAGGGCGCGGGCGGCCTTCACCTGCGGCGGAGTAGAGGATGTGTAGTCCTCCGGGGGACGGGACAGGCGCTTGCGGTAGATGAGTTCCCCGTCCAGTTTTCCTTCCCGCAGTTCCATTAGGACCGCAAAGACCCGATCCTGTAGCGCGGCTTCGCCCTTCCCGGAAAAAACCAGCTCTAAAAGTTCAAGCTGCAGCCGCCGGGCCAAGGGGGTGGTGTCGCTCCGTACCGCCTCCATGCCCTTAACCTCCACGGAGACGCCGCCGCCGGGCTGGAGGAGGTAGCCGGCATAGCCCTTGGCCCTGCCCCGGCTTCCCTCATCGCCGTGGAGCCCCCGCAAGGGGGGGATCAGAAAGCGGCGGTAGGCCTTTTCAAAACGGAGCTCCATGCGGGATTCCAGCCCATACTCCCGCCGGATCGCCTCGTCAAGCAGCCGGTTGAGTTCACCGGCAAGGCTCCCCGCCAGCTCAGTAAAGTCCCCGTAATCAGCGCTGTCCCCCAGACCGGTTTCCACAAAGAGGGAATCGGTATCGCCATAGAGTACCCGGCAGCCCTGACGGTCGAACCATTCCTTGGAAAAGAACAGCCATTTCCGGGCAAAGGAGGTAATGGCCCCGGCAAGCTCCGTGCGTCCATAGCGGCAGGCCCCGGTTCCTAAAACGCCGTAGAAGCTGTTCATCAGGATTTTGTACACGTGGGCGGCGTTGTCATCTCCCGCATCCAGAGCCTTCCGTCGGGCGGCGAAGTAGCCTTCGATGATCTGCGGCAGGAGACCCGGCGTCCGGGAGAAACGCGCTCCGTTCGGGGCCTCTATCACGGGGAGCGCCGTTGGTTCCCCCTCCTGATCTGCTCCTGCGCGGGCGTGGGCCAGGGGATCGATGTTGAAGGTAAGCATGATCGTCGGGTAGAGGCTGCGGAAATCAAAGACCGCGATATTGCAGAAAAGCCCCTGCGCGGGGTCCAGAATAGTACCCCCGGCTGCGCCGGAGACCTTCTGTCCCGGCGGCAAGGGAAGGCCAGGGGCGATGCCCTGCCTGCGGAGTTCCATACCATATATCCGTTCAAAGCTCACCACACTGGTCCAGGCTTTGTCCAGCGAGACCCCGGTTAGGCTTGCCCGTTCCATGGTGAGGCGGAATAGGCCGGTCTTGGCGAGGATGCGGGGCACGAGGGCGGCGTCCTGGTAGCAGTATCTGCCGAATTCCTGGGGAGCCTCCCGGAAAAGCTGGTCAAGATGGGCGATTTTGTCTTTACCCATGGCGCTGACGGTCTTGCCTTCCCCCAGCACCGCCTGGGCCACGGTTTGCAGACTGAAATTCGCCCAGCCGCCGGAGCGCGCGTCATTCACCTCTCCTTCTTCCTGGGGATCGTGAGAGAAGCGCCGGGGGCCTGCACGGACGATCCGCAGAGCATCGATGACTTGTCTGCCGGGAACCAGCGCCGCAGCGGAACGCCGGTTTTCTCCGGCGAAAAATTTCGCGCTGTCCTGAGAGCGGCCCAGGACAAAGGGGATGCCCAGGACTTCGCAGCGTTCCGCCATCCGGGGAAAGTCAAAATCCAGAAAATTCCAACCGGTAAGTACGTCCGGGTCTTCCCGCCGGATATCCTGGATAAAGCCCCGAAGGAGGGAGGCTTCGTCCCTGTGGAATACCATGCGGGGCGCTTCCGCAGCGTCGGGGGATGTTTCTTCCAGCGACGGCGGCATATCAGCCGGGTATTCTGGCGGAAGCAGTACCCGCACCGCGCCGGAGAACGAACCGAAGCGCGAATCGGTGAAGGCGGAACCTACTGCCCGGATAGCGTTGGAGCCGGTATCGGTTTCAATGTCAATTGAGGCGATTTTGAGAACCGCGCCGCTCCCTTCTTCCAGGGGGCTCAACTCGGGATTCGGGAAGACCAAATCTACGGTCCGGCCCGGACGGAACGGGCCCCGTATCTCCAGGCTTGAGCGGATAAAGCGTTCCGCCAAGAAAGCCTCGGCGGGTTTCATATCCCCGTCGGGGCTTGGAATTCCCGCGTTAGCGAGGATTTTCAGCGCGGCGTTCCGTCCGCTGAAATGAGAGAAGCGGAGCAGCGCCAAGCCTGCTTTCCCCGCAAACGGCGACAGCACGGCGGGGCAGCGTTCATAGCGCAGGAAACTCAACAGTGGCTGTACCCGGGGCATATCCGCCTCATATATATGGAAGGAAGGCCGCCACCGGGATTCCATAGCGGCAAAGGAGCGTCCGTCTTCCAGTCGTCCGGTAAAGTAGAGGCGGTCCCGGCGCGGGTCCGCATAGGCGTGTACGAGAAAACCCCGGAAGCTGTCCATGGTTTATTCTAGTGCGAGGGTTCCGCCCTCGCAACATGCCCCCGCGTTTCCCTCCCGCCTTGTAATTCCTATTATAGCGATATAATATCAGCAAATAACCTGAAGGAGTAATTCATGGCGGTCCTTTCGATACAATCCCACGTGGTATACGGCTATGCGGGAAATACTGCGGCGGCGTTCCCCTTACAGCGTTTGGGCCGGGAAGTTTGGGCGGTTAATACCGTGGAATTTTCAAACCATACCGGCTATGGTATATGGAGGGGCAGGATGATGGAGACTGCGCTGGCTGCGGAGCTGGTGGAAGGTCTGGCTGAACGGGGCGTTTTGCCCCAATGCGAAGCGGTTCTGTCGGGATATATGGGAGACCTGGGAACCGGCGCGGTGGTGATCGAGGCGGTCCGCAAAGTCAAAGCCGCTTCCCCCCAAGCCGTCTACTGCTGTGATCCGGTGATGGGCGATGCGGGACGGGGCTTCTATGTCAAACCCGGAATTCCCGATGTCATCAAGAACAGCGTGATCCCCCACGCGGATATTGTTACCCCCAACCAGTTTGAGCTTGAGGCTTTGACGGGAATTGCCGCCGTTGCTTTGGACGGTGCGCGGCGGGCCATTGACGCCCTCCACGCCAAAGGGCCCCGGGCGGCGCTGATTACCAGCTACCGGGGACAGGATGTCCCGCCGGGACATATCGACATGCTGGCCTCGGATGGGAACGGGCTCTACCGTATTCGCACTCCCGAACTTTCCTTTACCGGGATCATGGCCGGTTCCGGCGACCTAACCGCTGCGGTGTTTCTCTCCCGCTATCTGGAAAACGCCGATGTCAAAACCGCCCTGGAAGCCACGGCTGCCTCCGTCTATGGCGTCATGGAGGCCACTTTCAAAGCCCAAAGCCGGGAACTCATGCTTATCGCCGCTCAGGAAGAGCTGGTCTCCCCCTCGAACCGCTTTACCGCATCAAAGGTATAGCCGCCCTGGACGCCCCGTACCACCGGTTTAGCGCGTTTATCGGGCCTGGCGCGGACCGGTTTGAGATACTTGCATCCCTGTTGGATGAAATGGGTTTGGAGCGCCGGATATTACGCATACACGAAAACCGGCATTTGCTGGTTCTTCCCGGTGATACCCATGCAAAGGGAGAAGCCGTGCGTCCGTTTTATGGCAGCGGACCAATACCACGACGCCCTGCCCCGGTCGTACTCGTGGCCCACTATGACCGCGCCCCGGACAGCCCCGGAGCCAACGATAACAGCGCGGCGGTCTTTCAGTTGGTGCAGGCCGCCATGACCCTTCATGCAGAGCGGGTGAGCGGCTGGCTCATCATCTTTACTGATAAGGAAGAACTTTCCGCCTGTGAAGGGCTCCGCGATCAGGGGGCCTACAGCCTCGCCCAAAAACTCCGGGAAACTCCCCTCAAGCGGAGCAGTTTCTACATATTCGACGTCTGCGGCGCTGGGGACACCCTGATCATCTCCACCATGACGGATCATCTGATCCGGGACAAGAGCGGCCCGGGAGCGATTCGCACCCGGCATCTCATCAGGCGGCTGCGGGAGCGGGCCCTGGGAACCGCCCGGTTCCTCAATCTGAATAAGGTGCTCCTCGCCCCCACCCCGTTCTCGGATGACGCGGGTTTTCTCCGGGCCGGAGCCGCCGCCCAGACCATCACGGTACTCCCCACCGAAGAAGCGGCGCGTCTGGCCTCGCTGAAACACAACCGCGCATTCATCAACGCCTTGATCAGCCGGGAGGCCCGGACTCCCAAGACCCAAAGCCTCATCCCTGAAACCTGGCGGAGCCTCAACAGCCCTGCCGATACAGCCGGGCTCCTGACGCCGGAACATTATTACCAGGTAGTCCGCTTTGCCTGCGCCTTGTGCAAGCAGTGAAGCGGGCGGGGACGCCCCCTCGCGCCGAACCTTCCGGGTTCTCCACTATGCTTGGTTAGTTGCCGCCTGCCCTCATTTTGCGAACTTGTTGATGTAGCCGAAGACAAAGACCAGGATGATCAGCACCGGGAGGCCCCAGGTGAGGTAGGGCCGCAGCGCCGCGGGGAAGGACCAGCCGCTCCCCATATTCGCCTCTTTGATAAAGCTGTCCCAGCCCCAGCCCTTTTTGGAAACGCAGAAAAGCAGGTACACGATGGAGCCCAGGGGCAGCAGGTTGTTAGAGACGATGAAGTCCTCCAGGTCGAGGATCATGCTCCCCGGACCCAGCGGCTGTACGCCGGAAAGCAGGTTGAAACCCAGCGCACAGGGCAGAGAGAGCAGCGTCACGATGATAAAGTTGATGAAACAGGACTTCTTGCGGGAACATCCGGTTATGTCCATGCCGAAGGCGATGATATTTTCAAAGACCGCCACCACAGTGGACATGGCGGCGAAGGCCATGAACACGAAGAACAGCGTTCCCCATATCCGGCCAAAGCTCATCGCGTTAAAGATGTTGGGCAGCGTTACAAAGACCAGCCCCGGGCCCTGGCCGGGATTCACGTTGAAGGCGAAACAGGCGGGGAAGATCACAAAGCCCGACATCAGGGCCACCGCTGTGTCCAGGCCCGCGATAGCCACGCTCTCACCGAAGAGACGGCGGTCTTTGCCCAGGTAGCTGCCGAAGATCGCCATGCTCCCCACCCCCAGGCTCAGGGTGAAGAACGCCTGCCCCATAGCCGCGTAGACCACCGTCCACAGGCCGTGCTCGCGGATCGCGCCGAGGTTCGGCTTGAGGTAGAAGGCCAGTCCCGCCGCCGCGCCCTCCAGCGTTACCGACCGGATCACCAGGACCAGCAGGATGATGAACAGGCAGGACATCATCACTTTGGTGATCTTTTCCACGCTTTTTTCCAGGCCCCCGGCGCACACGGTAAAGCCCAGGACGGTGGCTGTGGTCATCCAGCCGGCGCAGGAAGCGGGGCTGGCGGTGAGGGCGTTAAACACGCCGCCGACTTCTTCGGGGCTGAGGCCGTCGAAGACGCCGGCGGCGGACTTCACCATATAGGCCAGCATCCAGCCGGAGATAGTCGTGTAGAACATCATCAGCAGGTAGTTTCCCGCCATGGCCGCCCAGCCGAAGAGATGCCATTTTGTCCCGGTCTTTTCCAGTACATGGAAAGAGCGGGCCGCGCTTTTCCCGCTGCCCCGGCCTACGGCGAATTCCATGGTCATTACGGGAATCCCGAAGATCACGAGGAACAGGATATAGATGATGACGAACAGGGCGCCTCCGTACTGGCCGGTGATGAAGGGGAAGCGCCAGACGTTGCCGAGTCCGACGGCGCACCCGACGGAGAGCATGATGAATCCCAGACGGGACGA
>JAITHH010000001.1 GCA_031280065.1 Treponema sp.
AGCCTGGGAAGCTCAAACTCAAGATAAAATACATATAACTCTTTCAGCGCTTCTTCAAGCTCTGCTAACGAATACCCCTGAGTAGAATGATCCGGCCACATATCCAGGTACCCCACATAAAACTCACCATCCCGCCAATAGGTATAACCAAGCTCCATATCATTACCCCACACCCCATTCTAGCACAAAGCACCCCAGGGGACAATGAGCAATTGGAATCGCGGCAGCGCCCGCTATTTGCCGGCCAATTTGGGAATACAGGCTCTCAATGGCGGCAAAGCCGGAATCAATCACGCGGGCAAAAGCCCCGGTCATAAAAGGCAGCGAGGTGAAAATGAGGAGAAAGACCACGGCTTAACGGTTCCGGGCCGGGCAGAAGAGCGTAAAAGCGGATGAAACCGCTGATTACGCGGATGAAAAGGACGGCCCACAAACGCGCCCGCCAGGGCGTTGACCAAACAATGCGGCCCGCCGTAGCGCACGTAATACCCCCCTATTAGCACACCTGCGCGAAGGCTTTAGCCTGAGCGGGGCGCGGCCAAGAAACGAGCCAGCAGGGCCTTGAGCCCGGACCGGCGGCCCGGGTTCCCGCCCGAACTCCCCCCAACTACGCACGCATCCCTCATGGCTTACCCCTGGCCGGTGCGCGCCCAGCAAACGGGCCCGCAGGGCGTTGAGGCAGAACCTGCGGCCCGCCGTAGCGCACGTAATACCCCCCTATTAGCACAGATGCGCGAAGGCTTTAGCCTGAGCGGTGCGCGGCGCAGACACCCGCCACACCGCATTACTCCCCCCGCTGCCACGTGATTTCCGTGCCATCTGCGGTAAAAAAAACAGTTACCAGGGAACCGCTGATTACGCGGATGAAAAGGATACCGCAGATGAAGAGAAACCACATCAGCGTCGAACCGAAGGTTCGCAATCTGCGTACATCCGTGTTCATCTGTGGTTAAAAAGAACCGTTGCCAGGGGAACCGCTGATTACGCAGATGAAAAGGATACCGCAGATGAATGGAAAGAACATCAGTGATAATCTGCGTACGTCCGTGTTCATCTGTGGTTAAAAAGAACAGTTGCCAGGGGAACCGCTGATTACGCAGATATACAGGATACCGCAGATGAACGGAAACCCCATCAGTGGTAATCTGTGTACATCCGTGTTCATCTGTGGTAAAAAAACAGTTGTTACTGGAGGTTCATCCGCACAATGCTTTAAGAAAATCCCCCGCTGCCCCCTTGTTCCCGCCAGGGCCCACGCACGAAGGACAGCCGGTTTCGCAGGGACAGCTTTGAATTGCCCGGTAAACCGCCACGAACAGCTCCCCGGCGCGGCGGAAAAGCGCCTCCGCAAGCCCCGTACCCCCGGGGTACTTGTCGTAGACGAACAGGGCGGGAACCCCGAAATGCGGGTCCCGGACCCGTTCAGCCACGCCGATGTCCCGCGAATCGCACAAGAGGAACACCGGCGCGATGCGCTTGATCAGCGTTCCCGCGCCGGAAAGCGCCGCGCCCGCTTCCTCCTCGCCCTGCGCCGCCAGAACCATGCCCCCGGCAGTATCAGCGCCAAAGAGCAGCACCAGGGCCCTGGTCTGCATCTCCTCCTCTCCCAGATCGATGTCGCCATAGCCGATGTTCTCGTGGGTATGAAAGCGGATCTTCTTGAACTTGGCGGCTTGAGAGCGCACCAGCACATCGCCCAGAACGCCTTGCGCTGCGGGACGCGCCGGGACGCCGCCCCCGCTTTGCGGACAGACCGCTTCCCCCGGCGCATAATCGCCGCGCTCATCCTCGGAAAGCACCTTGATGTCCGTCTTGACCAGCCCATCGGTAAAGTAATTCACCTCCGCCTCCCGGACCAGACACTTCCGGTTGGCAATGTCCAGGGATTCAACCAGGTACTGCCGCCCCCGGTGCAGGTAGACCGCGTTCTTGAATATCAGCTCCTTGGCGCTGGGCCGGTCCATCTCGCCGATCACCGCGCCACGGCCCCCGGTTACATCGATGATCACCACATTGTCCGCGGCGGCTGACCGGAGACTGATTCCTTCCGCGGGAAAGGAACGGTCCGCCCAATGCCATTTGCCCGCCGTATGCCGGACAATGCCGTCCTCCTCCAGGAATTCCAAGGCATCCGCGATACCAGCATCATCCCCCAGTTCCTCATCCCGGAAGGGCAATTCAAAACAGGCGCATTTCACATGATCCGTCAGAATGTAGGGATTGTCCGGGTCAAGCCGCGCCTCCTCCGCGCTGCCGCGGAAGAACCAGTCCGGGTCCCTCATGATGAATTGATCCAGCGGCGACGAAGAGGCCGCGAACACCGACACCGATGTTCCCCCCCGCCGTCCGGCGCGGCCCGCCTGCTGCCAGAACGAGTTGAAGGAGCCGGGGAAGCCCGCCACCACCGAGGCGTCCAGACCCCCGATGTCGATGCCCAGCTCCAGAGCGTTCGTGGACACCACCCCCTGAATCCCCCCCTCACGCAGGCCCCGCTCTATCTCCCGGCGCTCGTTGGGCAGGAGTCCGCCCCGGTACGCCTCCACGCGAATCCGGGAGTTGTCCGTGTAGATGTTGGCCAGGTCTTCGTTCACGTACGCGGCGGCTACTTCGGTCTTGACCCGCGAGTGGGCGAAGAGAATGGTCTTAATCCCCGCTTTAAGGAAGGCCAGCATCCAGCGCCGGCTTTCGGTAACCACGCTACGGCGGATTCCCCGCACCGCATCCACCAGGGGCGGGTTGTAGAGGATGATCCGCTTCTCCCCGCGGGGCGCGCCGTTGCGGTCCACCAGGCTCACCTCCTCCCCAATGAGTGTCTCCGCCAATTCCTTGGGGTTGGCGATGGTGGCGGAGCAAAGGATGAATTGCGGCCGGGAGCGGTAGAAGGCGGCGATCCGCCGCAGCCGCCGGATCACGTTGGCCGCGTGGCTCCCCAGAACGCCCCGGTAGGTGTGGGCCTCGTCAATCACCACGAGTTTCAGCCGGGAGAAGAACTTGATCCACTTGGGATGGTTGGGCAGTATGCCCGCGTGGAGCATATCGGGGTTGGAGATGATGATCCGGCCCTGGTTCCGCGCGGCCATCCGCAGGCTGTCCGGCGTATCCCCGTCATATACCGCGGCTTGAACGGGGAGCGCTTCCGGCGATCCCGGCGCGAGCAATTCACCCAGTTCAGCCTGCTGATCCTGGGACAGGGCCTTGGTGGGAAAGAGGTAGAGGGCCCGCGCCGACTCGTCCGCAAGCAGGGCCTGGAGCGCGGGCAGGTTGTAGCAGAGGGTCTTCCCCGACGCGGTGGGCGTTACCACGACCGCGTGGCCGCCCGCCTGGATGATGTCCCAGACCTCCCGCTGATGGCAGTATATCCGCTCGATACCCCGGCGGCGCA
>JAITHH010000032.1 GCA_031280065.1 Treponema sp.
AAGACGGGTCTTTCCATGCACCAGTACCTGATCAGAACCCGGATCAGGAACGCCCACACCATGCTCTTAACCGGCGAGTACAAGGTGGCGGAAACCGCCGAACTGTGCGGCTACACGGACATCTGTCATTTCCACAAGCAATTCAAACGGATCATAGACATACCGCCGTCCCAGTGCATCCCCAAATGCTGATTCGGCGCGCTTTGACGCGGGCAGCAACTTAAGGGGGGACCGGGGGGCGTGAACCTTTGGTTCAATGGCCCCCCGGCGGGGGCGTTGCGGGGGTGGAACCCCCGCATGGGGGGCCATCGAACCTTTGGTTAGCGGATGAAACCGCAGATTACGCGGATTGCGAACCTTCGGTTCGACACAGATTGCGAACCTTCGGTTCGACGCTGATGCTGTTTTTCTTCATCTGCGCCATCCTTTTTATCTGCGTAATCTGCGGTTCCCTGGTAACTGTTCTTTTACCCTTACCCTTGCAACAGACTCCTAGTGCAGGAAGCGGGCGGAAAATTCCTTTAAGTGGCTGGCGATAAACAGCGCGCCGTAGCCGGTTACGACCGCCCCGATGGTGATTCCCACGGGGAGCAGGAAGGATATACCCTGGGAGGCCGCCGCTTCCTGGAAATCCATGCTGAAAAACGAGGTCGCCAGGGACACGAGAACAATGCAGCCGGTAATGACCCAGCCCCGGAGCGGGAAGCCTGCGGCGGTATTGTCCATCCAGCCGGAGCTGTCCGCATCTGCCCCGGCGTCTTCAGGGGCGGGACCGGAAGTTTCCAGGGACAGCCGCTTGAAAATCAGGGCGCTCAAGCCCGGGACGGGCGGGAAAAATTCGGTTTGGAAGATCGTCATGGCCGCTTCCAGGCGGGCGATGGCATCGGCGCAGCGGGGACAGAAGAGCAGATGCACCGCCATTTCCAGCCGGGTAAGCAGGGGAAGCGGCTTATCCCCCAGGGCCTCATAGACCTTATCAACCACAGAGCGGCAGTTCATTCGATTCCCCCTTCCGCATAATCTTCAAGTTTTTCCCGCAGCAGCTTCTTGGCCCGGAACACGTGGGACTTTATCGTATTGACGGGGAACCCGGTAATCGCCTCGATTTCCTGGTAGGTCCGGTCATAGAAAAAAAACAGGTCCACGCATATCCGGTAGCGATCCGGCAGACCCGTAACCGCCTCCAGGACCGCCTGCCGCGCCGCGGCCCTGAGCGCCTCCCGCTCCGGCGTATCTCCGTCAGCGAGGCAGGCGTCCTCGGCGAGGCTCCGGTATTCCTTCCGCCTGCTCACGCTGTTCAGCGCCGTATTGTAGGCAATCTTATACAGCCAGGTGGAAAACCGGGCCCGGCCCTCAAAGCGGGACAGACTGCGGTACGCTTTCAGAAAGACCTCCTGCGTAAAGTCCGCGGCGTCCTCGCTGTTCCGAAAAAAACTCAAGCCCATTCCATACACCGTCCGTTCATAGCGCTCCACCAAAAACCTGAACTGCCCTTGTTCCCCCGAGACGATCCCCGCCACGAGGAGCTGATCGTCCAGTCCGGCGCCGCCGCTCATGGAACCTTTGCGGCGGCGCGGTTTTGTATCCTATAGTACGTCAGCAATCCGATGCCGATGGCCAGGGGAATGATTCCGCCCAGCAGACCGTAATCGAGGCCCTGTACCAGTATGAGGAAAATGGTGAGGCTTACCCCCACGCTTCCCAACAGGAGGCCGGCGAGCAGGCTGAATGACAGCAGGTCAAAGACCGGTTTGCTGTACAATCCGGCTTTGATGAGCAGTGTTTTGCGGATATGGCTCCAGAGGAGGTAAAAAAATATCACGACTGAACCCATCCCGATACCGACGATGGGGATGATGGCGATGATAACCTGCGCGGCTGATGAAGATGCCTGTTCCATATCAAAGCGGCTCCTAATTTATAATATTGGGACACAGAAAAGCCGTCCCGGTTGCGCACAGCCAAGCCCTCCGGCGGGGGTGTGGGGGCAGCGCCCCCGCAGCTTCATTCCGGCTTGGCAAAGTACGCGGCGTCCCGGACAATCCGGTTCAGGGTCCACTCCGTCAAGACGTAGCAATAGGGCGAACCCGATACTGCCGCAGTCCGTTCCGGCCCCAGGGTAATCTCCCGGATCGAGCCGTCCCCGAATTCCACCCGTATCCTCCCCTGGCTGAAGACCGGCTCCACGGCGGTAAAGTCATCCCCCTCGGCATCCAGAATCGAGCGGATATAGGGCTCTATCTTTACGCCGTCCAGGGATTCCTGGGCAATATCATTCACCGTCCAGCCGCTTTGATGCCGGGCTACCACCAGGGCCGCGTCAGGCCCGGTAACCGTTACCCGCTGCACCCCGTCCAGGCCCGGCGCATCCGCGAAGAGCCGGAGGTCATACCAGCCCTTGAGATCGCCGCCTGAGAGGGCGCTGAATTGGTCCTCCCCGGAACGAACCTCGTCCTGGCCGCTCTTGCGCAAATACACCTCCCGCCCGGAGGCATCCTTGCCCCCGATGAGGAGATCGAGGATAGGGACGGATTCCCCGCCGCCCCAGACGGTGATCCGGGAGGCGGCCCCTTCGGTAAGCCCCAGCCGCCCGTGGGACGCCGCGCCCCCCCGCACCGGATAGGCCGACCGGGCGGAAAGCAGGCTCAACAGCCCGTCAATCCGGGACTCCTTGGCCGGATATTCAGCCCCGCCGCTTTCGATAAACCAGCGCCCGTCCTTCCGCGCCAGGGTGAATTCCCGCTCCCCCCGGACGGCGATCCGGTCCGCCTCCGCAAGCCGCTGGGGGTCCGCCCAGCGGTAGGCCGCGCTTCGGGCGTTCAGCCGGTCCGGGCTCCATATCAGGGACCCTGCGTAGGCCAGCGCTAAAAAGGCGGCCAGAATCCCTAAGATGCACACCTGCCGTTTATACGTCATCGGATGCGCCCCCCTTGTCTTGATCGCCCCGGCTGGCCGCGTCCAGGGATCGCCTGCGCCGCAGGGCCATGACCAGCCCCAGCGCAACCGCGAGCGCGGGCATGATCGCCGTGTTGAGAATCCGGGCAAAGGCCATGGCCGAGGCCCGCCGTTCCTGGTCAACGATCCGGTTCAGCGGCCCCGCCTGGCCCTGCCGGTTCCTGATCCCGATAATATCGTCATCGTTACTCAGCCAGTCCGCGGCCTGGATAAAGAAATCCATGTTCCGCTGACTGCGGGCGTACTGCACATTGGGCGTATGGGCCAGGTCAGCATCGGCGATCACCACCAGCCGGGCCTCCTTCGCCGGTCCCGGAGGCGGCTCCTCCTCCCAGCGGGGGAACACCCCGGTCAAAGCCGCCGCGAACACCTGCGTCCCCCGTGTTTCCGCCGCTTCCAGGGCAAACAGATAGTCCGCGTTGGGGTCCACGGCGAAATCCCGGGTCATCCGCCATGCCTCCGGCGTGGACGTAAAGAGCGCGGCCCCCTCCACCCCCCCGGGCAGGCTGAGTTCCAGGCGTCCGGGCCAGAAGAGATCAGCGCCGCCAAAGGCCGCGCTCACCGGATGATCGGGATTCCCGTTTTCCGGCAGCACATCAACCCAGTGGGGATAGCGGACAAAGCGTATCTCCTGGCCTCCCCCCGGGCCGGGAGTGGAGAACGTCAGCGTCCGGGATGCCTGATCCAGGACCAGTTCCGGCCTGATCACCGCGCCATAGGACGCAAGCATCGCCAAAAGGCCCTGATCGTTCACGGGCCGGGCCGAAATTCCGTACTGTGTGTCCACCGCCACCCCTTTGAGCGCGAAGAGCGCCCGCCCGCCCCCCTGGATATAGCGGTCGATGGCGTCCAGGGCCGGCCCGTCAAGCTCCTCCGCGCCCCCCAGGACGAAGAGCGCCTGGAGCCCGCGGTCAATCTCCCCGCCCGGACTCTGGAGCCTGACCTTGTAGCCCGCCCCGGTCAGGGCCTCGTTCAAGTAGCGGTAGTCCTGCTCCCATTGCCGGGCCGCGTCCCCCACGATAACCCCCAATTCCCGCCGGGTTTCCCGCAAGAGGCCCCGGATCCGGGTCGTCAGATCGTACTCCAGGGTATTCAGCGAGAACACCACCGGCAGAACCTCCGCACGGTCCAGGTACTCGATGACGATCCCCGTGTACACCGTGGCCACGCTGGCCTGATCCCGCTCCTGCGTGCGGATCTGCTGGGGCGCAATCCCCATCTCTTCCGCCGCCTGAACCATGTTGGCCTTTACCGGGTCGCGGACATTCAGCCGAATCTTCCCCCGCGAATAGGCCGCGTATTCCCGCAGCAGGTCTTCGATCTCTCCGGGCAGCGGATGAATCGACGCCAGCTTATCCGACACATAGTAGGTGATCCGCACCTGATCGGGAATCTCCGCGTGAAGATTCCGGGACGCCGGCGCGATAGTATAGGCCCGGCCCGCGGTTACGTCCATGCGGAACCACACCCGGCGGCTCAACAGGAGCGCGAGGACAACACAAAGTACCGAAAGCGCGCAGATAACCCGCGCCTGCCGCCGCGTCATGGCTACCTCCACTTCCGAAACAGGATTACCCTGGTATTGAGGAACAGGAACAGAAAGGCGCTGAGGATGAAGAACGCCAGGTCCCGGCTGTCGATGAGTCCCTTGGAAAAACTTTCAAAGTGAAACGACAGCGACACGAAGTTGATTGCTTCGGCCAGCGGCGGGGGCAGGTTCATGCTCTGGGTGATGAGGTCCGCCAGCATCACCGCCAGCATGACCGCCGCGCATCCCAGAAAGGCCGCGGCCTGGTTCTTGGACAGGCTCGACAGGAGCAGGCCCAGCGCCGCCGCGGACGCCCCCAGGAGCAGGGCCCCCAGGTATTCGCAGACGATGACCCCCGGATCAAAGCGCCCCAGGGGGAGCAGGCTGAGGGGCAGCGGCAGGGTGAAGACCAGCATCGCCGCTATCTGGCAGAGGCAGCAGATGAATTTCCCCAGCGCCAAATCCCATTCCGAGAAGGGCATGGTGAGCAGCAGCTCGATGCTCCCCAGCTTCCGCTCCTCCGCCCAGCTCTTCATGGTGAGCACGGGGATCACCAGGATGAACGCCAGGGGAAAGCCCGCAAAGTAGGGCCGCAGCGTGGCCGCGTCCAGCTCGAAGAAGCGCTGAAAGGAGAACAGCCACACCGATGTAAATAGAAGAAAAAACACCGTGATCCCGTAAAAGGCCGGCGCGTGAATTGCCGAATAGAGTTCTTTCCGGGCCAGCGCCAGGGCCCGTTCCAAGGGGTTTTTCATGTGCGCCGCTCCTCTTCGCTGGTGAGTTTGACAAAGATATCCTCAAGGCTCAGGCGTTTGCGGTTCATCCGCAGAATCTTCAGCCCCCGGCCAACGGCCCAGTCGAAGATCCGCTCCCCCGGATCGCCTTGCGCCCCGCCGGCGCTTCCCAGGACAAAGGAGGCTTTGACCGTCCCGCCCTCTTCCGCCTGAATCACCGCGCCCGGCGCGGCCCCCTCCAGCGCCCCAAGCGCCGCTTCCACCGCCGCCGCGCCATCCGGCGCGCCGCCCTTGAGCAGCAGTTCCCAGGCATCCCCGCCCTTCATCGTGCCGGCAATCTCCTCCGGCGTTCCCTGGGCCGCGATGCGGCCCTCGTTGAGGATCAGCACCCGGGAACACACCGCCTCCACCTCCTGCAAAATATGCGTGGAGAGGATCACGGTTTTCCGCCTGCCCAGCTCCTTGATGAGTGAGCGGATTTCGATGATCTGGTTGGGGTCAAGGCCCGTGGTGGGTTCATCGAGGATCAGCACCGGCGGATCGTGGAGAATGGCCTGAGCCAAGCCGGTCCGCTGCTTGTAGCCCTTGGACAGGGTCTCGATGCGCTTGGAACCCGCCGAGGGGAGGCCGCAGGCTTCCATGGCCCGCTCCACCGCCCCCTTCCGCTCCGCCTTGGCAATGAGCCGCGCCTCCGCGATGAACTGGAGGTACTCGCGCACCGAAAGCTCCCCGTAAAGCGGCGCGCTCTCCGGCAGGTAGCCGATCCGTTTTTTGACTTCCACCGGCGCTTCCTGCACCGAAACGCCGTCCAGATACGCCGCGCCCTCGGACGGGAAGTGGTAACCGGTCAAAATTTTCATAATCGTGGTCTTTCCCGCCCCATTCGGGCCCAGGAAACCCAGCACCTGGTCCGCGCCCACGGAAAAAGACACATCCTTTACCGCCGCCGCCGAACCATAGCGCTTGGTCAGTCCCTTCACTTCGATCATACGGTCTCCTTCGTGTAAGAATGGCGGGGGAAGTCGCGTATCCGCAAAGCGGATACGACTGCGGGGGCGCTGCCCCCACACCCCCGCCGGGGGGCCCAGGCCCCCCGGACCCCCCTCTGGCCTAGCACGTTGTTGGCTAATAGCGCGTTTTGCCCCCGGTTATCAGGCGCTGCGTAACGCCCATTATACCTTATCATTTCTATACCCCGCCTTGGAAGTCCTAAACCCCGCTCCGCGTTCGTGCCCCTCGCTCATGAAGCGCTGCGGAGGGCATAGACAGGGAAAAGCAGGGGGGATACTATACGGCCATGAAAGACGACGCTTGGGCCGCGCTGCGGGAGCGCTTTACCGATCCCGTCCGGGACGTACTGTGGGGCCATATCTACTTAACCCCGGCCCTCGCGGCCCTGACCAAGTCCCCCCCCTTCATGCGGCTTACGCGGATATTGCAGTTAGGGCCCGCCTTCGGGGTGTACCCCGGCGCCACTCATACCCGCGCCAGCCATTCCCTGGGCGTCTATCACCTGTCCCGGCGGCTGCTGCTCCACCTGGCGGAGCGGGGGGCCGACGCCTGGATCAGCGCGCGCGGGGTCCGCTCCTTTCTCTGCGCCAGCCTGTTACACGATCTGGGGCATTTCCCCTATACCCATTCCCTGAAAGAACTTCCCCTCCGCAGCCACGAGGAACTCACCGGCGCGGCCATCATGGAAGAACCCCTGAAAAGCCTCGTCGCCGGTACCGGGGCGGATCCCTGGCTGACCGCCGCCATCGTCGACCCCCGGATGGCCGGCGGAGACCGGGAACTCGGCTTTTACCGGAAACTGCTCTCCGGCGTACTGGACCCGGACAAACTGGACTACCTGACCCGCGACGCCCGGTATTGCGGCGTGCCCTACGGCGTACAGGACGTTGACTTTATCCTAAGCCGCTTTCAGCCCTGCCTGGAGCGGGGCGTAGACATCGATTCACGGGGCATCCCCTGTATTGAATCCCTCCTCTTTTCCAAATACCTGATGTACCGGACCGTGTACTGGCACCGCTCCGTCCGTTCAGCCACGGCGATGATTAAAAAGGCCCTCCTGGGCGGACTGCGGGACCGGATATTCTCAAGGGAAGCCCTCTATGGCTTGGATGATCCGGGGCTTTTTTCCCTGTTCGCCGAAAGCGCCCATCCCCTGTTCGCGCTGGTTCAGCAGGTCAAAGCGGGGCGGCTGTACAGCGCCGCGGTGGAATTCCCCTTTGACAGCGCGATCCACAGCCCTCTGCTGGACATTGATAACCGTTACCTCCATGAAGAAGCGCTGGCCGAACGGATTTCGCGGGCGCTGGGGCGGAGGATTCCCCCGGATGAGCTTATTATTGACATACCCGAACCGGTCTCTTTTGAAACCGAACTCTATGTAACCGATGAGTCCTGTTATTTTGAGGACAGTTCCGGTCTGTTTAAGGCTCAAACGGTCAAGGATTTTGAGCGGCAGCTGCGTGTGGGACGAATTTTGGTGAAGCCCGCCCATGAAGACGCGGTGAAAATGGCGGTCGGGGAACTGGGGGCCCCCGGCGGGGGCGTTGCGGCGCTGTCCGCCCTCTGTCCGCAATGAGTCCCCCGCGCGCTCACACACACCGGCGCCGCCGCCAAACCTGAGTTTATTGCTTCAAAACCGCTCCCGGCCGCCGATTAGCGTCAAGTTAATCAGCGTTGCCATCGGGCTCAAGAAACCCCGCATTTCTCCACAGCCGCCCCGCTTCCGCCGGAGCGCCCCGGAAAACCGGATGCGGCGGCCAAAGAGAACAAGGGGCTGGAGATGGCCGCCAAGTAAACGCGCCCGCAGGGCGTTGAGCCGGTGCTGCGGCCCTCCGGCCCCCTTCCAACAAGGCCCGCCATACCGCTATACTGCGTTCTATGAGCAGCAGCGCGGATTATACAGCCGGCATCGCCGGAAACGATTATATCGAGCCTGAACTTTACGGTAA
>JAITHH010000132.1 GCA_031280065.1 Treponema sp.
ATCAGCGCGGGGGAGCTGCCCAAGGCGAAGCTGGGGGAGTGTCTGGCGCTGTTATACCGGCTGGAGGTTGAGGCTCCGCTGCGGCATGGGGATGTTATTGTGAAGGACATTTGCGGCACGGGCGTAGATGTTGTGGCGGCGCGTTCACTAGGCGAATGGGGGGACCGGGGGGCGCGAACCTTCGGTTCGATGGCCCCCCGCAATTCTTAAGGAGAAAGATGTTTATGATTATTGACGAACTGCGGAGTCTGCTCGGCGCGGACAGGGTAATGGATGACGAGGCAATCATCGCCAAGGCGTCTACGGATTACATCGGCTTCCGGCGCTATGAGCGGGCGGATGGTAAGTACTGGGTGAACAAGGCTGCCTGCGTGGTCAAGCCCCGCAGCACCGAAGAGGCGTCCAAGGCCCTGGCCTTCCTCAACCAGCGGCGGATAGACACGGTTCCCCGCACCGGCGGTTCCAGCGTTACCCTGAGCATCGAGCCGGAATCCGGCGGGGTGATTCTGGACGGATCGGAGATGAACGGCATCATCGAGTTCAACGAGCGGGACATGATGATCAGCGCCCGCTGCGGTACGCCCCTGGAGTACATCGAGACCTCCCTCAATGAGCGGGGGTATACCACGGGGCATTTCCCCCAATCTCTGCCCCTGGCCCATCTGGGGGGCCTTATCGCCACCCGGAGCATCGGCCAGCTTTCCACCCTCTACGGCGGCATCGAAGACCTCCTGGTTGGCCTTGAGGCGGTCCTGGCGGACGGGCAGGTGATCCGGATCAAGAACAACCCCCGCCGTTCCGTGGGGCCAGACCTGCGGCACCTCTTCATTGGCAGCGAGGGGATGCTGGGCTTCATCACCGAGGGGACGGTCAAAATCTTCCGCCATACCCCGGAGACCCGCTGGATGAACGCCTGGGCGATCAAGGGCATGAACGCGGGGCTGGAACTCATCCGGGAGGTGATGGTTGAGGGCTACCGGCCCGCAGTGGTGCGGCTCCACGACGCGGGGGAAGTTCAGCGTATGTTCTCCGGGGCCATCGAAGAGGGCTCTGCGGTCCTCCTCTTCCTGGCCGAGGGCCCCGGGCCGATCACCGCGGCCACCGGCGCGGCGGTGGCTGAAATCGCCGCCCGCTATGAGACCAAAGACCTGGGAAGCCGCCCAGTGGAGTCCTGGCTGAAAACCCGGAACGACGTGGCCTACCACATGGACGAGCCGGTGTACTACAACATGGGGCTCGTGGCGGACACCTGCGAAATTTCCGCGCCCTGGTCGGCGATTGGCGGCATCTACGACGCGGTGGTGGAACGGGCGCCCCGGGAAATTCCAAACCTGGCGGCCATCGGCGGCCATTCTTCCCATAGCTATGTGCAGGGCACGAACATCTACTTTACCTTCGGCTTTCTGGTGAAGGACGGCGCGGAATCCGCCCGGCGGGACTATATGAAAGTCATTGAAATTATAATGGAAGAAACTTTGAAGCGGAACGGCAGTATCGCCCACCACCACGGGTCCGGGAAGTACCGTACCCGGTGGATGCCCCAGGAGCACGGCAGTTCCTACCCCCTGCTTGCCAAGCTGAAGGAGGCGCTGGACCCGAACCGCATCCTGAACAAGGGCGTCCTGCTGGCGGATTAAGTGAAGATACTGGTCTGTTTCAAGGCCGGCCCGGAATTTGAGCAGGTGGTGGACGATGATTGGGAGGGATTCAGCCTTGAGTCGGATTTGAGCTATGTGAAGCGGGTCTTCGGCTGCTTTGATGAAACCGCCCTGGAGACGGCCCCGCGCCTGGCCGGGGCGCTGCGGGAACGGGGCAGGCACGCGGAGTGCGCGGCCCTCACCCTGGGCCCCCTCCCCTCCCCGCTTTTGAGGACGCTCTTTGCTGTGGGCTTTGACCGGGTGCGGGCGCTTCCCCCGGATACGGGCGGGCTGCCGTGGGAATTCCATCCAGAGGAGACGGCGGCGGCCCTGGAAGCCGTGATCGCGGGCGGCGGCTGGGACCTGATCCTTGCGGGCCAGCAGGCGGGATACGCGGATACCGGCATGGTTCCCCTGATCCTGGCGGAACGGCTGGGGCTTCCGGCGATCACCGGCGCGGAACTGGTCTCCATACCGGAAGATTCCGCCGCAGACATCCTGATCGAGCGCTCCGGGGAGAACGGGCGGGAGCGGCTGGGGGTCCGCCTGCCCGCAATGGCAATCATGGGGAACAGTCCTGTGGCGGCCCTGCGTGCCGCGACCCTTGCCGCGCAGATGAAGGCCGCCGGGCGTCAGGCTGAATGGCTGTCAGTCAAGGCTCCCCCAGGGGCCGCTCCCGCGCTGATCCGGGATGTTGCCCGCAAAGATTGCCGATTTTTCGCAGGCGCGGAAGACCTGGCCCGTGAATGGGGGGACTTTGCCCGGTCAGCGGCCCCGCGCAGCCGCGCCGGAGGGCTGCCGGAATTCGCCGCGTTCATCCGCGGGGGGGGGGCGCGGAAGGTGTGGGTCCCCGGTGCGTCCGATCTGGACCGGCTTGAGGAACGCTGGGGGGAAGAGCGGCCTGATTTCGCGCTCTTCCCCGCCGCCTGGAGCGAGGCCGCGATCCGCCTCTGCGCCCGGCTTGGCTGTTCCTGCTTTCCCGGCGTTACCAGCCTCCGCCGGGAGGGGCCGCTGCTCCTGGGCCGCAAGAAGGTCTGCGGCTCGAACCTGGACTGGGAGTTCCCCATAGAACCTCCGGCGGCGCTGGTCTTTTCCGGGCGCGGGTTTTCCCTCGAAGACGCGGGCCTGAACCGCGCTGATCGCCGCCCGCCTTGGCTGGTCAGCCGCGAAACCCTGGATCCCCCCAGCGCCAATCCCCTGGAAAACGCCCGGCTGGTATTCGCCGCCGGACGGGGCCTGGGGAGCAAGTTGGCCTGCGGACGCTTGGAACGCATCGCCGCCCGCTATGGCGCGGTATTGGGATTCAGCAGGCCCGCGGCCCTCAACGGCTGGGGCGCAATCTCCCGCATCATCGGCCAGTCGGGGATCAAAATCCAGGCGGAATTCTGCCTGGCCGCGGGGGTCTCCGGGGCTGCGGCTTTCATGGCCGGCCTCAATCCCGGAGCGCGGCTCGTCGCGGTGAACCCGGACCGGAACGCGCCCATCTTCCGGTATGCGGACGCGGGGCTTGTTATGAGCGCCGGGGAGTTCATGGATGTTTTTGAAGGTTGAACCGGCCCCGCCGGGGTATCTGCGGGATGAATCCCGGCTTCAAGGCTGGGCGGACGCGGCGGCTTTCCCCAAGGACACGCCTGAGGCTATCGAGGCGATCCGGTCCGCCGGGGCAATCACCATTCAGGGGGCGCGGACGGGCGTGGCTGGCGGGGCCGTGCCCCGTGGCGGGCTTATCCTCTCCACCGAAAAGATGAACCGGCCTCTGGACTGCCGCGTTGACGGGGCGGGAACGCCCATTCTGCGGGTCCAGGCGGGGATGTGCTTTGCGGACCTCACGGCTTTCCTTAGCCGGAGCAAGGCCCCCCCGGACTGGCCCCCTGAGCGGGGCTTCTGGCCGGGGGGAAAATACCGCTTCCCGCCCAACCCCACCGAAGCCTCCGCCACTTTGGGGGGGGCCTTTGCCGTGAACGCCCGTGGGCCCAACTCCCTGCGCTACGGGGGAACCGGCGCGTGGGTACGGGACCTGACCTGGATTACTCCCCTGGGGGAGCGCTGGGAAATCGGGCGGGGCCGCTATCGCTTTGACGAAACCGGCTG
>JAITHH010000145.1 GCA_031280065.1 Treponema sp.
TGAGGGCCGCCGGGGAACCCCCGCGTTATTCTTCTATTAAAATGATCTCTACCCGCCGGTTGAGCGCGCGGCCCGGTGCGGCGTCATTGCTCGCGGCGGGCCTATCCGCGCCGTAGCCCGCAATCTCCATCCGGCCCGCGTCCACGCCCCGGGTAGCCAGATACGCCATCACCGTCCGCGCCCAATCAAGCGATACCGCGAGCCGTCCCCCCGCCGCCCCGGTAAGCGCCGTGTGCCCGGCTACGACAATACGGACTTCAGGGCGCTCCGCCAGAAACGCCGCGGCGTTGTCCAGTTTCAGCCACTCAGATGCGGGCAGCGCCTCAACATCTCCCCGGTAATACACGGTGAACTCCTCCAGGACGCGCCCCCGGTCCGCTCCCGCAGGGGACGCGGCCTCGTGCGGTACATCAGCAGGCGGCTGCGCCTCCTCCGGCGCGGTCTCCGCCGGTTCCGGGGCGGCGGTTACGGATGGGTTTGCGCCGTTCACCGCCGCAGCCGTCGGTTTCTTCCAGGGGGAATTCAGTCTGAATCGCAGCCCGGCCTCCATCGCGGGCAGCGCGATACTTCCGTTGGACTCAAACAGCCAGTCAGCGCCCGCGCCGATGTACAGGCCCAGGGCTCCGGTTCGCTGCCAGAGGAGCCATTCCGCATAGAGCCGCGCCCCGGCGGAGAAGGAGAAAATCATTTGGTCTTGGACCGCGAATATCATATCGCCGGCACTCAGCCCGGAGCCCAAGGCAAGGCGGCTGCCCAGCGGCATGAACCACGCCGCCTGCAATGAGAAGGGAATCAGCGTTACCGGAACAGACGGGTCGAGGAGCGCCTGGCTGAATCCCCCTTCGATCCCCACCGTGAGGGAACCGGCGTCCAGGGAAAACTCATAACCGGCAAAGAACCGCGCCCCGGGCAGGGGCTCGCTGAGAGGCGCTCCGGGCAGGATGAAATACTGGAATGCGGTCGAAAACAGGGGCCCAGAGGGTTTGAAACGCTCTTCCGCCCCGGCAAAGGTTACGCATAAAAGGCAGAGAAGCGCCGCTCCCGCCCTGTTCACAATCGCCATACCGCAACCATACCAGCAAACCGCGTAAGAGCGCAATAATCTCTAAAAAAATCTAAAGCCCCAGGGGAAATGTCCGATATATAAAATGAAACTGAATAAAAACCCTGCGCCCGTCGGGCCACCTGGATTTTGATTCAGGGAGGAAGCGGATTCCGGTCTGATTCCTCCTTCAGCTTTTCCGGGAACGGATGGGTTGAGGGTTCGGGAATTTTCCCTATAAACCGGGGGAAGTTTCCATGGCACAAGGGCGTTTGGCTCGATAAATGCCCAAAAGTTCTTGGAGTTTCTTAGCAAGAAACTTCGCGGCATGGATGCCCCGGCGTAAAAACCGTCAAAGGGATGGTAACGCGCCGAAAAAACCAAAGGAGTGCATTTATGATCATCAATCACAATCTTAGTGCGATGTTC
Source organism: Treponema sp. (assembly GCA_031280065.1). Next base: position 1,472 of record JAITHH010000145.1, read on the forward strand.
GCCGACAGGTCTCTGAAGGTTACCCAGAATTATCTGGAGAAGAACATGGAGAAGCTGTCCAGCGGTCTGCGTATCAACAGAGCGGGTGATGATGCTTCGGGACTCGCAGTTTCTGAAAAAATGCGGGCTCAAATCCGGGGTTTGAACCAGGCCTCTACCAACGCTCAGAATGGTCTCTCTTTTATTCAAACCACGGAAGGGTATCTTCAGGAATCTGAGGATATTGTCCAGCGCATCCGTGAGCTGGCGGTAGCAGCCGCCAACGGTGTGTATACCGCTGAGGACCGGATGTATATCCAGATCGAAGTTTCGGCCTTGATCGACGAGGTTGACCGGATTGCGTCCCACGCCCAATTCAACGGTATGAACGTGATAACCGGACGCTTTGGCCGGCCTATCGGCGAAAACGTGGTTACCGCTTCTATGTGGCTGCACATCGGCGCGAATATGGATCAGCGGGAGCAGGTGTTCATCGGCACCATGACCGCCAAGGGTCTTGGCATCCGCAACATTGGTGACGAGGCGATCCTTTCAATCTCCGAACCGGATAGCGCCAACCGTGCCATTGGAACGCTTGATGAGGCGCTCAAGAAGATCAACAAACAGCGGGCCGATCTCGGCGCTTACCAGAACCGCCTGGAACACGCGGTCCGCGGCCTCGATGTGGGCGCTGAAAATCTGCAAGCCTCCGAAGCCCGCGTCCGCGATACCAACATGGCAAACGAAATGGTCTCTTATACCAAGAACCAGATACTCAGCCAGTCCGGTACCGCTATGCTGGCCCAGGCCAATCAGAGAGGCCAGTCTGTACTCCAGCTTCTCCAGTAGTCCCAAAAGCCGCCTGTAAAGCAGCCGTTCCGGTCAACCGGAACGGTTGTTTTTTTGGCAGGGGAGAACTTCCCTTGCATTATCTTTCACTTTATGGCAGTATTACCCTGTTCGATGGGTTAAGAGCCTGTTCAATCAGACGCCATTCCAAACGCCAATCACCGTCAAAGTAATTACCGGCAGGATCAGTGCGGCGAGGATGAAGAGCCCCTTCAGGGTGCGCTTGGTCATGGGCCGGGCTGTTCCGGCAGGGTCCGGCTCCCCGGCTTCCTGCTCCGCGCTCAATGCGATAAGTAGCCGGTCTATGCCGCCCAGCGGGTCCTGCCGGGTGATAAGTCCCTTGAACCGGGGAAACTGATAAAAAAGCCGGAAGGACTCGCCGATGAGCGCCCCCAGGGAACCGGGCAGCCGCAG
>JAITHH010000146.1 GCA_031280065.1 Treponema sp.
CTCCAGGCCCATGTCAAGAAGACCACGGCCCCCTACAAGTACCCCCGGATCATCGAGTTCGTGAGCGAACTCCCCAAGACGATTTCGGGGAAAATCCGCCGGGTCCGCATCCGGGGAGAAGTAAAAGAGTAAAAAGGAGCGCTCGATGCAAACATTTAGCTTGGACTTATGGAACGAATACGCCTACCCCGGCGAACAGGCGGACGGGTTCAGACCGGTCCTGGATGTCTACCTGCTCAAAGGCGAAAATCCCCGCCCCGGGGCGCTGATCCTGCCCGGCAGCGGCTATCAGCAGTGTTCTCCCCGCGAGGCCGAAGACCTGGCGATCCGCTTGAACGCCGCCGGCTGCCACGCCTTTGTGCTCTGGTATAGCTGCGCCCCCCGGCGGCATCCGGTTCCAATCCTCGACTGCGCCCGCGCCTTGACCCTTATCCGCCAGCGCCGCGAAGCATGGAACCTGGACGGCGGGAAGATAGCCGTCATGGGCTTTTCCGCCGGAGGGCATCTGGCCCTCTCTACCCTGCTCTTTGCTGACCGGGACTTTGCCGCCGTCCCCGGCGTGGATCCCCAGTTGACCCGGGCTGACGCGCTGATCCTCTGCTATCCGGTGATAAGCTCCGGCGAATTCGCCCACCGGGGCTCGTTTGAATGTCTCCTGGGGAACGCCCCGGACCCGGCCCTTCTGGAACTCCTCTCCCTGGAAAACCAGGCGCAGGGGGCTTTGCCTCCGGTCTTCCTCTGGCATACCTATGCGGACCAGGCGGTTCCCGTGGAGAACAGTCTGCTTTTGGCGGGAGCGCTGCGGCGCGGCGCTGTTCCGCTGGAGATGCATATTTTCCCCGACGGACAGCACGGTCTGTCCCTGGCCATCCCCGAAACCAGTGACGGGAACCCGGAGCAGATCAATCCCCACGCCGCGCAGTGGTTTCCCCTCTGCGTGAACTGGCTCAGGCAGCGGTTTTTTTAAGGGAGGGGAAGGATGAAACAGCACGTTGTATCGGCGCTGGTGGAGAACCGGGCGGGAACGTTGAGCCGTGTCTCCGGTCTTTTCAGCCGCCGGGGCTACAATATCGACAGTCTCACGGTGGGGGAGACCGAGGACGCGGCGATTTCCCGGATGACCATTGCGGTAAGCGGCGATAACGCGGTGCTGGAGCAGATCATCAAGCAGTTGGAGAAGCTGGTCGATGTTATTGCCGTGCGGGAATTGGAGCCTGATTCCTGTTTGCGGAGGGAGATTCTGCTGGTGAAGATCGGGGCGGGCGAAGAAACCCGGCCCGCGGTTCTTGAAATCGCGGGGATATTCCGGTCGCGGGTGGTTGATGTTTCTCCTTCGACGATTACTATCGAGGCCACTGGCGATCTTCAGAAGCTGGAGGGGCTGCTGCTGCTTTTACGTCCTTACGGTATTTTGGAGCTTGCCCGCACGGGTCTGGTGGCTCTGGAGCGCGGTTCCCGGTCGCTGGTTACGCCGGATCGCTGATTCCGATGTCAACCGGGGGGTTTGGGGGGACGTGTCCCCCCAGCGGGGGCGCGGGGGTGGAACCCCCGCAGAAGCGGCGCTGGAACTGTCCAGGCAAGGTTTAGAACCTCCAGGGAACGGTTTGGAAACGATAAATTCGGGTTTAGAACTTCTAAACCCAGGTTTAGCGTTTCCTGGGCGCGGTGTGGAAGTGATAAATTCGGGTGTGGAACTTCCAAACCCAGGTTTAGAAACGATAAGTTCGGGTTTGGAACTTCTAAACCCAGGTTTTATGCACCAAACCCAGGTTTGGAAACAATAAATTCGGGTTTGGAACTTCCAGGGAGTGACTTTACAACGGGAAATTCATCCCTGGAACTTCCAAGCCGGGGTTTAGCGCTTCCAAACCCAGGTCTGGCGTTTCCAAACCCAGGTTTGGAACTTCTAAACCCAGGTTTAGAAGCAATAAATTCGGGTTTGGCGCCATAAAACCGCGGTCTGAAAACGCCCAGCTCAGGCCACATGCGCGAAGGCTTTATCCTGAGCAGAGCGCGGCTTCCCCCGGAGGCCCCCGCTTGTAAGAAAACCGGAAGCCCGCTATCATCATGGACATGACCGCCCACACAACGCCCTCCCCCGCCGGAGCCTCTTCAGCCCTCTTTACCGACTTTTACGCCCTCACCATGGCCCAAGGCTATTGGAAACAGAACCTGAACCGCCGGGCGGCCTTCGAAATGTTCTTCCGCCGCAACCCCTTTGGAGGGGGCTTTTCCGTGTTCGCGGGCCTGGGAACCCTCTTGGAGCAGATAGCGGGATTCACCTTTTCGATAGAAGACATCGAATACCTGCGGAGCCTGGGGCTCTTTGAAGCGCCCTTCCTGAATTACCTCCAGGACTTCCGGTTTGCCGGTTCCCTCTGGTCCATGGACGAGGGACAGGTCGTATTCCCCCAGGAACCCCTGCTGCGGATAGAAGGCGGACTCATCGAGTGCCAGCTTCTGGAGGGGCTGGTCCTCAATACCATCAACTTCCAGAGCCTCATCGCCACCAAAACCGCCAGGGTATGGCTGGCTTCAGGCAAGGGCACGGTCATGGAGTTCGGCCTCCGCCGGGCCCAGGGCCGGGACGGGGCCATGTCCGCTTCCCGCGCGGCCTATATCGGCGGCGCGGCGGGCACTTCCAACGTGCTGGCGGGCAAGGAATTCAACATTCCCGTGATGGGAACCATGGCCCACTCGTGGATCATGGCCCACCCCAGCGAGGAGGCGGCCTTCCGGGCCTACGCGGCCCTCTACCCCCGCAACCCGGTGTTCCTCATCGACACCTACGATACCTTGCAGCGGGGAATCCGCAGCGCCGTAACCGTGGGGAAAGAGCTTGCCGCGGCGGGGAAGAACTTCGGCGTCCGCCTGGATTCGGGGGACATTCACTACCTTTCCGTGGAAGTAAGGCGGATTCTCGACGCGGCGGGGCTGCGCCAGGCCACTATCGCCGTGTCCAACGACCTGGACGAGTCGATTATCCAAACGCTGACCAGCGCGGGCGCGCCGGTGAATGTCTGGGGCGTGGGCACGCGGATGGTTACCGGCGGGAACGACGCGGCTTTTACCGGGGTATACAAGCTGACCGCGAGCGAGACCGCGCCGGGGCGCTTTGAGCCGGCCATGAAATTCTCCGACAACCCCGACAAAAACACGACCCCCGGCATAAAGCGGGTGTGGCGCGTCCGGGACGCGGGGGGCATGGCCGCGGCGGACGTGATGGGCCTTGCGCCGGAGGATCAACTGATTCCGGGGGAACGCCGCGCCTTCTGGCATCCCCAGGCGGACTACCGGCATTTCTACCATGTTATTGAAGGCGGGGCCGAGGAGCTGCTCCATCTCCGTATTGACCGGGGAAAATGCGCGGCCCCCGCGCCATCGCTGGAGGAGATCCGGGGAAAGCTCCGTGCGGAGCTGGAGACCTTCGATCCGAGCTATCAGCGGTTTCTCAACCCCCATGTGTACAAGGTCTCCCTGACAGAGCGGCTGCGGGCGCTCAAGCTGGATCTGATCAAGACCCACCTGGGGGAAGCGTGATAGGGGAAGTGCGCGTATCGTTCAGCGGAGGGCGCGAGGCGTACTACCCCTCCGGCGTCCTGTTGGAAGAACTGGCCGCCGAATTCGGGGCCGGGCTTGCGGCCATGCGGGTGAATAACGAAATTCTCCCCCTTTCGGCCCGGCTGGAAGTCAATGCGCGGGTAGAGCCCGTGCGCCTGGACGCTCCCGAAGGGGGGATGATTTACCGCCGCTCCCTGGCGTTCCTGCTGGCCGTGGCCGCCCGCGAATGTTTCCCTGAACGGAGCCTCTACGTGGGACATTCCCTGGGGAACAGCTACTACTACACCTTTACCGAAGGGCAGGTCCCCGCCGCCGAAGATGCCGCGGCGCTGAAGGAGCGGATGCGGCTCCTGGCTGCGGAAAATCTGCCCATCAGCTTCGGTTATATGGCCTACGGCGAGGCGCTGGAACTCTTTGAGCGGAACCGCCAGACCGATACCAGCCTGCTGCTGGACCAGCGCAGCGAATCCCGGATCAAGATCAACGTCTGCAAGGACTTTGTTGACCTCTACATAGAACCCCTGGTGAACCGCACCGGGCTTCTTTCGGCCTTCGATCTCCTCCCCTACCGGAACGGTTTTCTCCTCCGTTTTCCCGGCATGGGCCGGGGCCTGGCGCTCGATCCCTTTGAGGACAGCCCCAAAATATTCGCGGTCTATAACGAGTACAAGAAGTGGGGCCGCATCATCGGGGTTCACGCGGTGGGGCATCTGAACCAGCGTATCGCCCAGCGGACCGTCCGGGACTTTATCAGAATTGCCGAGGCGTTCCAGGCGAGAAAGCTGTCCGAGCTGGCCGAGGGGATATACGCGAAACGGGACGCGGTAAAGGTGATTCTCATCGCCGGCCCTTCCAGTTCGGGCAAGACCACCACGGCGATGCGGCTTTCCATTGAACTCAAGGTTATGGGAATCGAGCCTATCGCCGTGAGCCTGGACGATTACTACGTCAACACGGGCTGCACCCCCCGCGATGAGAAGGGCGAACCTGACTACGAGTGTCTGGAGGCCCTGGATGTGCCCTATCTGAACGGGCAGCTTCTGGACCTCTTCGCCGGGAAGGAGGTAACGCTGCCGTCCTACGACTTCAAGACCGGACGCCGCCGGGAAAAGGGCGGCGCGGCCATCCGTCTGGGCAGGCGGACCATGCTGATCCTGGAGGGAATTCACGGCCTGAACGATGCCCTCACCGCGCAAATCAGCCGGGAGCGGAAGTTCAAGCTCTACGTGTCCGCCTTGACCCAGCTTAACCTGGACGATCACAACCGCATTCCCACCAGCGACAACCGGCTCCTGCGGCGGCTGGTGCGCGATCACCAGTTCCGGGGAACGGACGCGGTGAATACCATCAAGATGTGGCCGAGCGTTCAGCGGGGGGAGCGGAAGCACATTTTCCCCTATCAGAACACGGCGGACGCGGCTTTTAATTCAGCCTTGGACTACGA
>JAITHH010000160.1 GCA_031280065.1 Treponema sp.
GCTTGGCCCCCCGCTCGCCTGGCGCGTTGTTTACAACTTGGCGCTCTTCAATTTATACTTGCGCAGTTTGGCGTGTAAATTGCTCGGGTATATCCCAATCGCCTCGGCGGTGCGGGAAATAACGCCGCCGTTTTTCTCCAACTGATACTCCAAATACGCCTTCTCAAACTGATCCTTGGCGTCCGTGTAATTGAGTTCCAGTATCTCGTGCCCGCCGGAAATCGCGGCTTTCTCCGGCGCGGCAGGTTTCTTTTGAAAAAGCTCAAGCAATTCAGCGCAATCGATGCTCTCTCCCCGCCGCATAACCGCAATCCGCTCCGCCAGGTTTTTCAGCTCCCGGACATTCCCCGGCCAGGAATAGCCCATAAGGTAATCCTGAGCCCCAGCGTCCAGCCGGATGTTCCCCGCGCCCTGCTCCCGCAAAAAATGACTGAGCAGCATGGGCAGGTCCTCAATCCGCTCCCGCAGCGCCGGAACCCTGATCGGAATGACGTTGAGCCTGAAAAAAAGATCGCGCCGGAACCGCCCCTCATCACATTCCGCTTCCAAATCCTTGTTCGAGGCCGCCACAACGCGGACATCGGTTTCTATGGTCTTCTCGCCGCCGACCCGCTCGATCCGCTGCTCCTGAATCACCCGCAGTACCTTTGCCTGGGCCGAAAGGGACATATCGCCGATCTCATCCAGAAAGATAGTCCCCCGGTGGGCAAGCTCGAAACGGCCCCGGCGGCTGGAAACCGCGTCGGTAAACGCCCCCCGCTCGTGGCCGAACAGCTCGCTCTCGATGAGCGTATCGGGAATGGCGGCGCAGTTGATCTCCACAAAGGCCCGGCTGCTCCGGCTCGAAAGGCGGTGAATGGCCCGCGCCGCAAGCTCCTTGCCCGTGCCGTTCTCCCCGCTGATCAGTATCCGCGCATCGCTGGCCGCAGCCTGGCGGATAAGATCGCGCAGCCGCATAATCGCCTCGCTGGACCCGATGATCTCATCCTTGGTTTCCACGCTTTTCTTAAGCCCGGTATTCTCCTCCCGGAGTTTCACCAGGGCCAGGGCGTTGCGGCATACGGTGAGCACCTTGTCCAGGGACAGGGGCTTTTCCAGAAAGTCGAAGGCCCCCAGCTTGACTGCCCGCACCGCCATATCCACGTTGGCGTGGCCAGAAATGACCACCACTTCGATTTCAGGCCAGTTACCCCGAATTTTCTCCAGCGCTTCCAGGCCGCCCATCCGGGGAAGCAGCACATCCAGGAAGACCACCGCCACCGGTTCCCGCCCCAGAATGTCCATACCCGTCAGCGCGTCCTCCGCGGTAAAGACCCGGTAGCCCTCGTCCTCCAGAATAGACCCCAAGGCGGTGCGAATACCGGCTTCATCATCAATCACCAGTATGGTAGTCATGTTCCCTCCCCTTCCGGCGTTTCCCCCGCCGGTAAATCGATAAAAAAGGTCGTGCCGCAGCCTTCGGCGGAATGGAACCAGATGGCGCCGCCGTGGTCATTCACGATCCGCTCTACAATGGGAAGGCCCAGGCCGGTTCCCGATTCTTTCGTGGTAAAATAGGGGGTGAATACCAGGGATGTATCGGCCTCCGGAATTCCCTTCCCGGTATCCCTGACGCTGAGTCTACAATAGCGGCTCTCCCGCTTTTTGACAAGATCGGAGCGTATCTCGATCACGCCCGCGCCGTTCATCGCGTCAACGCTGTTGATGATGAGGTTCGTCAGTATCTGGGCAATATGCCGCCGGTCTATGCGGATGGTCATGTCCGCGAGGTTTTCCAGATCGAATACCACCCCGGCGTAGGAACTCCGGTAGGGGGCGACCGTCTCCTCCACCAGTTCGCGGATGGCCGTCCAAGTGCGGACCGGTTCGATGGGCCGCGAGAGGGTTCTGAATTCCGTGAGCAGGGCGGACAGTCCCTCAACCTCCTGAATAACGGCCAGCATGGATTCTTCGAGAATTTCCCCGATCCGCTCAGGGTGATTCCGCCAGCGCCGCAGCGTCCGCTCGGCGGAGAGCTTGATCGGGGTGAGGGGATTCTTGATCTCGTGGGCAAGCTGCTGGGCCATGCTCTGCCAGATAGAGATTTTTTCCGCCTTAACCAGCGCGCCCCGGGTCTTCTCCAAATCCCGCACCATGGCGTTGAACGAGCCGATGAGCAGTCCCAGCTCATCCCCAGGCCGGGACACGATCTGAATGGAAAAATCCCCCTCCGCCACGCGCCCGGTCGCCTCGGTCAGTTCCACGATGGGCAGCGTTACCCGCCGTGTAAAGGACATGGCGATAATCGCCGTCATCAGCAGGGTGGGAAAGAAGAACATCCCGTAATACAAGATCAGCAGGGGCCGCAGGCTGATCCCCAAGGCGTCGATAACCGCAAAGCGGGCCAGTTCGGTTTCGATAATATCCACGGTCCGGTCAAAGCCTTCCCCCAGGCCGCAGCTTAGAACGCGCAGCGTGTCCCGCCGGAAGAAGAGGACGTAGCGGATCACGTCGGTATCGCGGGGAATCTCGCGGGCCGCGAACCCCCGCTGGAGCGCGGGCGGGTACGGCAATTCCAGACGCTCCGGCCCGGTAAACCCGCCGCTCTGCCAGGAGCCGTCCTCCTGCCGCAAAAAATCCTGCGCCGCCTCGATCTCCTGCGGAAACTCCGGCGGGAGCAGTTCAGGCGCTTCCCCCAGCGGCGTCATGGGGGTCTGCTCGATCAGCCGCTCAAACTTCTCCAACTGCAAGGCGTAGTTATCCAGGGCCAGGCGCTGGGCTTCGATGAGTCCCTGCTCCACGTCAACGGCCCGCCAGAAACTGACCATCTCGTACACCGACTGGGTGGTAATAACCGTAACCGGCGCGGCGGCGAAGATCACGGTAACAATAAAGTAGGCGAACAGCCGCGCCTGGAACTTGCTTCCGGTTCTGCGGAGAACGAAATCGCGGGCCAGGTTGAACACCGAAAAGGCCAGGAAAAGCAGCATGATGCCGGGGATGGTAAAGAACACCAGCATGGACAGCAGGCCGGGTTTTGAGCCGTCCTGGAGTATCCCGGCAAGAAACGACCGCGAGAAGAGCACGGTGAGGATGCACAAGAGGAGGTAGATGACAATCAGACCCCGGACGTTGAGGAAATGCGCAGGAGTGAAGCGCCGCTTCGGATGAGTCCGGGCCGTCTTCACGGGAGCGGCTAGTCTTCCTCGAAGCGGGACTCGAAGAGGCGGACGAGGGCGTCTAGCGCGGCTTGTTCGTCCTCTCCCTCGGCGATAATTGTAATTTCCGTGCCGTAAGCCGCCCCCAGCGTGATGACCCCCATGATCGACTTTGCGTTGATCCGGTCCCCCCCTTTTTCAAGGTAAATAGAACTTTGAAAGTCCTTGATTGTCTGCACCAGCATGGCTGACGGCCTGGCGTGGATACCGGCGCGGTTTTGTACCTTTACGATCTGTTGTACCATAGCTCTATCCTAGATGACGTCTTCTTGCCCAAAATACACCGACCGGGCCGTATCGCTTTCTATCCATTTGAGAATGTTCCGGTTGAATTCCTTTGCGGAATTATAGCCCATCTTCTTGAGCCGTTCATTCATGGCGGCGGTCTCGATGATGATGGGGATGTTGCGTCCGGGCTTTACCGGTATCTCCAGCGTGGGGATGCTGACCCCCAGAATTTCCATGGTTTGATCCGCCGCGCCGAAACGGTCATAGTTCTTCTTGGAATCCCAGGTTTCCAGGTTGACTACCATCTGCACCTGTTTCCGGTCGCGGATAGCCCGGACGCCGAACAGGTGGGTAACGTTGATGATCCCCAGCCCCCGTATTTCCATGTGGTGCCCGATGATCCGGTTGGCCCCGCTGCCCAGGAGAATGTTCCCGCTCACGTTCCGTATATCCACCACATCGTCAGCCACGAGCCGGTGCCCCCGCGCGATGAGTTCCAGGGCGGTCTCGCTTTTCCCCACGCCGGAATCGCCCAGGATGAGTACCCCCACGCCGTAGACTTCCACGAGCACTCCGTGGATGCTTTTTTGGGGGGCGAAAATGTCCGCCAGAATACGCATGAGCCGTGAATTAAAATCCGAAGTCCCCAGATCGGTTTGCAGCACCGGGCACCGGGCGTTCTCGGCGGCGGCAAGGAAGTCCTGATTCGGGCTGAGACTGTGGGTAAAGATACAGCAAGGAATGGAGTAGGCAAACATCCGCTTGATGGTATCGGTTGCGCCCTCGGCCTGGAGTTTTTTTAAGTAGGCGAATTCTCCCCGGCCAAAAAGCTGGATGCGGTCATAGGCGAATTCATCGTAGAAACCCATGATAGCGCCCATAGGCCGGTTCATATTCGGCATCGTAATTTCTTTGGAAAGCCCTTTACGGCCTCCAATGCAGTGGAGATTAAGGGAATTATGCTCTTTTAAATCGATATCAATCAGATCCAATACGGTGAATCCTGTGCGTACCATGAAGTGATCATAATTGAAGATGGTGAATTGTGCAAGGTTTGCCGGGCAGCAGGGAGGGCCTCAATTGCTTATGCTTGACATTCTCAGCACCACATAATATAATCACTTTCATAAATAATTACAAAAACATATTGGAAAAGGGAACCTCGTCATTGAGGTTCCCCGCATAATATCCTGGAGGGAGAGTATGGCAGTTTCTAAACAGGCGCAGCGGAACCGGCTCCTCCGGGAGCTTCCCCTTCATGGGATGCTCCTGCCCGCGGTTATCCTTATGGCGATCTACAGCTACGGCGCCATGGCCGGCGTGGGTATCGCCTTTCAGCGCTTCATGCCCGCCAACGGGCTTTACGGCTCGCCTTGGGTAGGGTTCCAGAATTTCAAAACCCTCTTCTCCCTGCCCGACACCTGGCAGGTGATCAGGAATACCGTGCTTCTGTCCCTGGGGAAGATGCTGGGGGGAATCATCGCGCCGGTGAGCTTCGCCCTGCTGTTAAACGAAATCGCCTCCAAGACCGCGCGGCGCTTGTTTCAAACCCTGGTGTACCTGCCAAACTTCATGTCCTGGATCATCGTGTCCGGCATTTTCATCGACATCCTTTCGCCCTCCCAGGGGATCGTCAACATTTTCCTGGGCAAGCTGGGGATAGGCCCCATATTCTTCCTGGGTATGCCCGGCTGGTTTCCCATCACCATGATCGTCACCGATGTATGGAAGGGATTCGGCTTTGGATCGGTGATTTACCTGGCCGCGCTGACGTCCATCGACCCCGCGCTGTACGAATCCGCGGTGATTGACGGGGCGAACCGCTGGAAGCAGACCCTGTACATCACCCTGCCGGGGATCTCCAGCACCATCATCCTGATGACCGTGTTGAGCATGGCGAACATTCTCAACGGCGGCTTTGACCAGATATTCAACCTCTACAGCCCTTCGGTGTACTCCACCGGGGACATTCTGGACACGATGATCTACCGGATGGGGATTCAGAACGCCCAGTTTGCGGTTTCCACCGCCGCAGGGCTCTTCAAGTCGGCGATCTCCTTCATTTTTATCGTGATTTCCTACTACCTGGCGGACAAAGCCGCGGGCTACCGGATTTTTTAGGAGGCAGCGCATGAAAACAGGCGTATCCCGGAAGGTGTTTTTGTCCTGCAATGTACTGTTCATCACCGTCATATCTCTTATGTGCATCCTTCCCTTTATCAACCTTTTGGCCATCTCCTTCAGCGGCAAAGACGCAGTTTCCACAGGCCAGGTTACGTTCTTCCCCGTGGATTTTACCGCCAGTTCCTACGCCTTCATTACCCGCAGCCCTGCCTTTCTCAAGGGTCTTATGGTTTCCATACTCCGGGTGATCCTGGGGGTCAGCATCAACCTGACGCTGATCATGCTCACCGCGTTTCCCCTGTCCAAACCCCGGGAGCAATTCCGCCTGAGGCATGTGTATTCGTGGTTTTTTGTGCTCACCATTCTCTTCAACCCCGGTCTGATTCCGGCGTATATGATCGTCCGGTATACCGGCCTCATCGACACGATTTGGGCCCTGGTGCTGCCCGGAGCGCTTCCGGTATTCAGTATGCTGGTGGTGATGAATTTCATCAGGGGCCTGCCTAAGGAGCTTGAGGAGGCGGCCTATATCGACGGGGCCGGACATCTCCAGACCCTGCTGCGGGTGATCATTCCGGTTTCCAAGCCCACCATTGCCACGGTAACGCTTTTTTCCTTTGTGGGGCACTGGAACAGTTGGTTCGACGGCCTCATCTACATGCGTTTTGCCGATCACTACCCGCTGCAAAGCTACCTGCAAACGGTGGTGATCAAGCCGGAGGTGTTTTTACAGAACACCGCGAACCTCAATTCAGACTTGACCAGGCTCCTGGCCCTGGTGAATACCCGGACCACCAGCGCGGCCCAGCTTTTTTTGGCCACCGTGCCGATTCTTTTGGTTTATCCCTTTTTACAGAAGTACTTCACCAGCGGTCTGGTGCTGGGAAGCGTGAAGGGTTAAAGGGGGGCCTGGCCCTCCATACATTCGAGAGAGGAGAAAAGAACATGAAAGACAAAGTGTTTTATGCGGCGGCGCTCTTAGCGGCGGGATTTACCCTGGCGTCCTGCGGAGGCGCGAAGAAGGACGCGGGCGGCGGGGGCGCGGCCAGCGAGCCGGGTCCCCTGGGAAAGTACACGGAGCCGGTAACTGTTACCTGGGGGATCAACACCTCGTCGGTACAGCAGTTCAGGCCCGGGGACAACTACGAGAACAACGTCTGGACACGGGAGTTTAAGGATACCCTGAATATCGATCTCAAGGTCGCCTTTACCGCTGACGGCGCGTCCGGGGCCTTTGAAAACCAGGTGAATCTGGCGCTCGCCTCGGGGGATCTGCCGGATGTGCTGCGGATCTCCAGCTACCGTATCTTCGAGCAGGGGGCCCGGGCCGGGCTTTGGGCGGATCTGTCGAAGGTCTATGACGAATACGCGGATGACTGGATGAAGATGATCAAACAGAAGTACCCCGCGGCCTTTGAATTCGCCTCGATAGACGGCAAGCTCTACGGGGTTCCGCCGCTGAATGACAACCGGCAGTTCGCCTCCCTGCTGTGGATCCGGGATGACTGGCTCCAGAACCTCAATCTCCAGGCCCCAACTACCATTGACGGGCTGATCGAGACTGCCAGGGCGTTCACCTTTAACGATCCCGACGGCAACGGCAGAAAGGATACCTACGGCTTGGCCCTCCAGAATATGCTGGTGGATCCGAGCTTTGCCCACCTTTCGGGCTTCTTCAGCGCCTTTGGGGTCCCCGCCTCCGGCCATATCTCCTTTTACCGGGACGCAGGGGGCAAGGTTACGTTCTCGTACCTGGACCCCCGGATCAAGGATGCCCTGGAAATCCTGGCCCGGATGTACCAGGAGGGACTCATTGACCCGGAATTCACCGTAAAGGACGTGAATAAACTGGCGGAGGACCTTTCCACAGGCCGGGTGGGTATGGAATACGGCTTGCAGTGGAATACCTGGTGGGGCTTTAACTCCCTGTTTTCCAATTCCGGCGTCAAGGCCCATCCCTATCCGATCCCGGAGGTTCCGGGGATCGTCCCCGCGCTGGGGCACGAAAGCAACATGGCCTCCGGGGAAATCAC
>JAITHH010000197.1 GCA_031280065.1 Treponema sp.
TTCACCTTAAAGACCCGCTCGTGTGGCTCATCGCGGTTCTCTGCGTTGTCTTTGCGGTAACGGGGTTCATGGGAATACGCCTGGCGGGATTTCTGTTCCGGCTGCGGCAGGATCAGCGGCGGACCCTCTTCTTTGCCGGCGGGCTGCGGAACATCAGCGTGGCCGCCGCCATGGCGATTCAGTTTTTCCCCGAAACGGCGGCGCTTCCCGCCATATTGGGCATTGTTTCCCAGCAGACTATCGCCGCGCTCATGGGAAAGTCATTACGGAACCGCTGATGTACCGATCAGGGCGGGCGTTCAAATAAGCGCCCAAAGAGGAACCAGATGCGTTCAAAAAACGTTCCGGCGGCGCTCAAACTGCTGAACCGGAAAATCGTCTACGGTATAATCTCCACAGAAGGCGGTATATCCAGGGCCGGTATCGCCCGCAAAACCGGCATATCAGGCGCGACCGTCCTCAAAATCGCCGAATACCTGGCCTCCCGGAACATCATCACGTACGACACGGCGGAAAGTATGTCCCTGCCGGGCAGAAAACCCTCTCCCATCAGGTTTAACCGGAATTTCGCCTGCATCATCGCGGTATATATGGAAGGTTTATTCGCGTCCATGGGCATCCTGAACGCCTCAGGCGGCGTGATTACCACCAGGGAATTTGAGGTTCCCGATGTGGCTCTGTTTATTCAAAATGAATTTTACCGCGGCATCGATTCCCTGATCGCTTCCAGCGGCGTTGACCGGCGGAACCTCGCCGGTATCGGGCTGGCCGTGCCCGCGGCCCTCGACTCCCAGACCCGCCATGTGTACCGGGCGCCCCCTTCTCACGCCGCCTGGCTTGCCAACCTCCAGACCCTCTCGGCGGAACTCGGCTCCCGCTACGGTCTGCCTATCTTTGTCGAAAACGACGTGAACGCCGCGGCCTACGGCGAATACAAACGCGTCTATAGCGGGATCACCGGTTCCCTGGTCTATCTGTCCGTGGGGAGCGGCCTGGGCGGGGGGATCATCCTTGACGGAAAACTCTGGAAAGGGCAGAACGCCAGCGCCGGGGAAATCGGCTACCTCGTCCTTGAGCGGGAGCGTGAAACACCCCCGAAAGGTGTGGAGCATACGCTCCCCGGCGCGCCTTCCCCGGACAGCCCGGGCTGGCTTGAAGGCAAAACCGGCCTTGCCGCCTTAAAGGAGCGCTTCGATTTTGATGTCCATGCCCCCCGTGACGCCCAGAAGGAAGCGAGGGTTACCGCCTACCTTTCGGAATACCTTGCCCTGGCAATTCTGAACATCAGCGCCGTTCTGGACATTCAGACTGTTGTGCTGGGCGGCGTTCTGGCGGATCATTTGGCGGATGGCCTCATTGACGGGGTCAGACGGGCGCTGGAAACGCGGAGCCCCTATAGACCCTCGGTAGTTTCCGGGAAGCTGAAGAACCCCAGTTTCGCCGGACTGAGCTGTATCATCATGGACGAACTTTTAGACGAGCTTCTCAGCCGGTAAAGACGCGCCCGGCGGGGGCTGCGGTCCCCATCCCCTTACAAAAAAACGCTTGCTTTTTTTAAGAAAGGTGTATACGATAGATTTAATTCATAATGTAAATTTATGTTCTAAACTAAAATGGAGCGCGTATGGTTTTTGGGAACATGAAAAGCGATTGCTTTTTCTCCCGGAAAAGCTGCTTTGTGGGCTTTGACGCTTTTATTGACTGCATCACGCGGCCCATCGCGGGAAGGGAGGGCGGCGCGCCCCGGTATTTTCACGATCTGGAAGAATACGCCGCCTTCCTCATGGGCAGGAACGGCAAAAGTTTTTCCGTGGAGCTCGAAATTCCCGAAACCAGGATGGGGGGCAACAACCCCAACATGAGCGGCATCCTGAGCCGCTGCGGGGTTGATGTGGTGAGCTTTGGCGCGTACGGCAAACCCGCGCTGGACCCCGTATTCCAGCCCCTGGCCGAAACGTGCAGGCTCGTGTCCTTTGCCAATCCGGGGAAGTGCACGGCCTATGAGTTCACCTTCAGCAAGATGATGAACTTCTACAACATGGATCCCCGGGATTTTACCTGGGAAAACCTGCTCGGCCATATCAGCCTGGAGGAGATCGCCGGGCTCCTGCAGCCAGTAGACCTCATCATCTTTGTGAACCTCGGCGAACAGCCCGCGGTGCTCAACATCATGGAAATGTTCTTAAAGCATATCTTCCCCCGGTTCACCAGGCGGAAACGGTTCTTTATGGATTTTTCCGACTGCCGCCACATGACCCCAGGGGAACTTTCCAGGAGTCTCGAATTTGTGCGGAACCTGCGGCCCTTTGGGGAGGTGATCCTCAGCGTCAACGAGAACGAGTACCGCGTCCTTTCCGGTCATACCGGGAGCGGGGCGCTCTCTAACGTAAAGCCCGAAGACGGAACCCCCAAGGCCCTGGAAGTTTTCAGAGCCGCCGCGGGCGCTGACGGCGTGATACTGCGTACCCTGGGGAACTTCTACTTTTCCTCTCCCCAGGAAACGGCCCAGGTTCCCAACGCGGTGGTGGAGAAGCCCCGCTTTCTTACCGGCGCGGGGGATGCCCAGAACGCCGGGTTCTGCCTGGGCTTTTTGGCGGGGATGTCTATTGAAGAAACCCTTGCCGCGGGAGTCCGGGCGGGAAACTGCTATATCCGTACCGGCGCGGCGGATCCGCGATTTATTTTTGAAGGAGTATTGCCATGAGAGAACCAAGAATCGTTTTTATCGGCGCGGGAAGCATGTCCTTTGGAATTCCCACGTTCAGGGACATCTTCACCTGCCCGGATCTGCGGGGCGCGTCCCTGTGCCTGGTGGACATTAACCCGGAAAATCTTGAGCGCATGTACGGCCTGGCCCGGAAGATGAACGAGGCGAGCGGCCTGGGTCTGCGTATCGAGAAAACCGGAAACCGCCGGGATGTGCTGGCCGGCGCGGACTTTGTGATCAACAGCCTAGCCATCGAGCGCTGCGAACTGTGGAAGCAGGATTTTCAGATTCCGAAAAAGTACGGCGTCCGGCATTGCCTGGGCGAAAACGGCGGGCCCGGGGCGCTTTTTTTCACCCTCCGCACCTTGCCGGTGATCATGGACATCGTTCACGACATGGAGGAGCTCTGTCCCAGGGCCTGGTTCCTCAACTTCTCCAACCCGGAGACGCGGATCGTCCTGGGGGTGAACCTGTATTCAAAGATCCGCTGCATCGGCCTGTGCCACGGCATCTTCATGGGCTGGAACGACATTGCCAAAATACTGGGCAGGGATTCCAAGACCATCGAGGTCCGCGGCGCGGGGATGAATCATTTCCAGTGGATCCTCTCCATCCGGGACCGCGAAACCGGGGAGGACCTGTACCCCCAATTCCGGGAAGCCGAGGGGAAATTCGATCCCTCCTTTATGCCCTACAGCCGCCGGATGTTTCATTTCTTCGGCCTGTACCCCACCTGCTCGGACGATCATCTGGGGGAATACCAGGCTTACGGCTACGAGGCGGGGGAGCACGGCTATGACTTTGACTGGGACGAATCGGAGCGGGCGCGGATGAAGGGGGAGATCGCCGAAGTTCTGGGCGGCGCGAGGAAGGCCGCGGACTGGCTTGAGCCTTCCGGGGAGCAGGCGGTGAACATCCTCGCCAGTATTCACTTCAACAAGCGGAGGCGTTACCCCTCGGCGATTGTCTGCAACGGCGGGGCCATACCCCAGCTTCCCCCGGATGTGGCGGTGGAAGTCCCCGTTACCGCGGACGCTGACGGCGTTCACCGGGAGATCACGCCGGATCTTCCCTGCGGCTGTATCGGTGCGCTCCAGATGCAGGTTTCCGCGCAGCGGCTTTCCGTGCGCGCCGCGGCGGAAGGTTCAAAGGAGCTGGCCCTCCAGGCCCTGCTCTGCGATCCGGTGATCCACAGTTCCGCTGCCGCAGAGGGCATCCTGGAGGAGCTTTTTGCGATCAACCGGCCTTATATCAGGAGCTGCGTAT
>JAITHH010000204.1 GCA_031280065.1 Treponema sp.
GGCCCCATGACCGTACCGGTCCACGCCTCCATAAGCGGCGTGGTCAAGAAAATCGAGCCCAGGACCCAGTCGAACAACGCCGAGGGCCTGTGCGTGGTGATAGAGGCAGGCGTTATTCAGGATACGGCGTTTCTCCCCCCCCTGGATCCCTTTGCCTGCGAGCGGGCAGAAGCCCTAGCCCGGATACGGGACGCCGGCATCGTGGGCATGGGAGGCGCGGGCTTCCCTTCCCACATCAAACTCTCCCCGCCGCCGGGAAAAACCATCGACCTCATCATTGCCGACGGCGCGGAGTGCGAACCCTACCTTACCACCGATGAGGCGGTGATGACCGAAAAGCCCCGCCTCTTAATCTTGGGACTCGCCATCGTGATGCGGATTACCGGCGTCAAACGGGCCATCATCGGCATGGAAGACAACAAAGCCGGCCTCATCCCCATGCTTGAACGGGAAATCCGCCTGGGGAACTATCCCGGCGGAATACAGATAGGGCTCTGCAAGACCCGCTACCCCCAAGGCGGCGAGAAGATGCTCATCACCGCCCTGACCGGGCGGGAAGTGCCCTCCGGCGGCCTGCCCATGGACGCGGGTTGCATCGTACAGAACGTGGGAACCCTGGCGGCTATCGCCGAAGCCTTTACCCTGGGCAAGCCCCTCATTGACCGGGACCTGACCGTGAGCGGAGGGGCCTGCAAAACCCCCAAGAACATCCGCGCCCCCATCGGCGCGCTGCTCACCGGCCTGCCGCCTGAGTTTATGGAGATCGACTATTCAATCCTGCGGAAAGTTCTATTCGGCGGCCCCATGATGGGTAACGCCGTACCGTCGGCGGAGGTTCCCATTCAAAAAAACACCTCCGGCATCATCCTCATGACCGCCGAAGAGACCGTATTAGACCCCGAAGGCCCCTGCATCCGCTGCGGACGCTGTATCATGAATTGCGCCTGCCGGCTTTCGCCGGTGCTGATGAACCAAGCCCTGGAAGCCGGGGACATGGACGAGGCGGTAAAGACCGGCCTCTTGGACTGTATCGAGTGCGGGAGCTGCGGCTATGTATGCCCCGCCCGGATACGGCTGGTCCAGCGCTTCCGCATAGGGAAACAGCGCTTCAGGATGGCGCAAGCAGCGGCGCAGCAAGCGGCGGCGCAGCAAGCGGCGGCCCAGCGGGCTGCGCTCGCGCCGGTTCAGGGGTAAAGGAGCGTCTATGGACGAGAACACCGTACAAGCACCATCATCGCCCCGGAATCTTCCGTCTGAGGAACCGCGGCTCCTCTTGCTGGGCTCCAGCCCCCATATCGCCTCCCCGGCGCATACCCGCTGGATCATGCTGCAAGTGCTCATCGCCCTGGCGCCGGTTACGGTCTTCGGCGTGATCCTCTACGGGATCAGGGCCCTGCTCACCATCATCGTGTCCGTGGCCGGGGCTGTCGCCGCGGAAACCCTCTTCCGCTGGATTACCAAGCGGGACATCCGCGTTACCGATCTTTCCGCGGCGGTAACCGGTCTGCTCCTGGCCCTGGTTCTCCCCCCGTCCACCCCCCTGTGGATGACCGTCCTGGGCTCGTTCTTCGCGGTAATCGTTGCCAAAGAGTTCTTCGGGGGCCTGGGCGCGAACATCTTCAACCCCGCGCTTTCGGGAAGGGCCTTCCTCCTGATGAGTTTCCCCGCCGCCCTTACCGCCTGGCATCGGCCTGCGGGATTCGCCCCGCTCGCCGATGCGGTCAGCGCCGCAACCCCCCTGGCTATCCTCAGAGCGGGCGGAACCATCGCCGATCTGGGCAAGGACTTCTTCAACGCCGGACTGGCGGCATCGGCAGACAAGTGGGCGGTGATACGGACCCTCTTCACCGGCAATCACGGGGGCTGCATCGGCGAATCCTCCATCCTGCTGATCCTCGCAGGGGCCTTCTACCTCCTGGTACGCAGGATCATCGACTGGCGGGCCCCGCTTGCCATGAGCGCCGCGGCCTTCCTGGGGGCGCAGGTCTTGGGCATGGACCCCCTTATCGCCATTCTTTCGGGGGGAGTGCTTTTCGGCGCGGTGTTCATGGCCACCGACTACGTATCCGCGCCGGTAACCCCCAAAGGCCGCCTGGTATTCGGCTTCGGCGCGGGGCTTATCACCATCCTCATCAGGAAATGGGGGAACTACCCGGAAGGCGTTACCTACGGCATCCTGATCATGAACGCCGTAACGCCCTTCCTGAACCGGCTGCTGAACCGGAAATACGGCTTCGTCCCCAAGGCGGCAAAAGCCGCTCCCCCAGCCCCGGAACAGCGGGGCGTCAAGGGGATGCTGCGGCTCGGCGCGGTCTTGGCCCTCTACGCTTCCGCCGCCTGCGCGGGACTCGCCCTGGTCTATTCCGGCACCGCGGAGATCATCAAGAAGCAGGAAGCCCAGGCGGATAATGACGCCCTGTTGAGCTTCTTCCCGGAAATGGACAGCTTTGAAAAGATCGATAATAAGGAAGAAATCATCTCCAGCCCTGATCCGCAGGTGCAGTTTGAAGCCCAGTACGTGGCCCGGCGGGGGACGGACATCGTCGGCGCGGCCATCAGAGCCTCGCGGGGGAGTTACGGCGGGCCCATCACCGTGCTGACCGGCGTGAACGCGGGAGGCACGATCAGCGGGGTGAAGATACTGGCCCACAAGGACACCCCGGGCCTGGGGGCAAATGCCGCCTCGCCTGCGTACTATGTGGATAAGGCGAAAAAAATCACCTTTTACGGACAGTTTGCCGGGAAATCCGCCGGTGATCCGTTCCAGGTAAAAGAGGACGTGGCGGCGATTACCGCGTCCACTATCACCAGCCGGGCGGTCGCCCAGACGGTCAAAGCGTCCGGCGCGGCGGCGGGCGCATGGCTCTCCGGCGGAACCCTGGAAGGCTACGTGGACGGGGCTTCCGGGGCCAGCGAAACCGGCGCGGGAGGTGAACTATGAAGCGGCTGCTATCCTTTCTGCGGCTGATCCGGCTGCCGGCCCTGCCGTCGGCAAGGCCGTTGGCCTTGCCGGGCCAATTTGTCAACGGGCTGGTACGGGAGAATCCCCTGCTCATGCTGATGATAGGGCTCTGTTCCGCCCTGGCGGTAACCACCGCGATGGCCAACGGGATCGGTATGGGCGCGTCCATGACCTTTGTGCTGCTCATGTCGGAGCTGGTGATCAGCGTCTTCCGCAAGCGCATACCCAGCGCGGTGCGGATACCGGTGTTCATCATCATCATCGCCGCGTTTACCACGGTCATCGATTATGTGCTCAAAGCCTGGTTCCCCAGCCTGTCCAAGGACATGGGGGTCTTCATCCCCCTGATCGTGGTCAACTGTATCATCATGGGCCGGGTGGAGGGCTTTGCCTCCAAGAAGCCCGTGCGGGAGGTGATTCCCGATGCGCTGGGCATGGGGCTGGGCTATACCTGGGTGCTGACGGGGATCGCCGCGGTCCGGGAGCTGCTGGGGAACGGAACGCTCCTGGGCTTTGCCGTGATGCCCGAATCCTACACGCCAATCCTCTTCTTTGTCCTGCCGCCGGGGGGTTTCTTTGTATTCGCCCTGTTCATCAGCCTGAATATCTTTATCAAGTCCCGGCAAAAACCGGCCAAATCCCCCGGAGGCGCGGCATGACCCTGTTTAAAATCTTCATTTCGGCCTTCCTAATCGACAATGTGGTCCTGATGCGCTTCCTGGCCCTGTGCCCCTTTATCGGGATGAGCGCTGACGAGGACAAGGCGGCGGGCATGGGGCTGGCGGTAACCTTTGTAACGGTGCTGGCCACCGCGGTTACCTGGCCGCTGTACCGCTTCGTGCTGGAGCCCCTGGGCCTGGAATTCCTGCAAATCCTCGCGTTTATCCTGGTTATCGCCGCGCTGGTCCAGTTGGTGGAATTCTACCTTAAGAAAACAGCCCCTGGCCTCTACGGGTCTATGGGCATCTACCTGGCCCTGATTACCACTAACTGCGCTATCCTGGCGGTTACCTTTGACGTGATTTCCAACGGCTATAACTTGATCGAGTCTTTGGTCTATGCGGTTGGGGTGGCCCTGGGCTTTATGCTGTCCCTGCTGCTCCTTTCGGGGATCAGGCGGCGGATAAAGATCAGCCCCATCCCTTCCTTTCTAAAGGGTACGCCGATCCTGTTTGTAACGGCGGCGCTGCTGTCCATGGCCTTTATGGGCTTCTCCGGGCTGGTCAAGTGAGGGAAGCGAGGGAGCAGGAATGAATATCATCTTATTAACCGCCATTTTTGCCGCGCTGCTGGCCTTTGCCCTAGGAACGGCGCTGGGATTCTTCCGGGAGTTTTTCGCCGTGGCCGAAGACCCGCTCAAAGGCAAGATACGGGAGGCGCTGCCCGGCGCGAACTGCGGGGCCTGCGGCTTTCCCGGCTGCGATGGCTACGCCGCCGCGGTGGCCGGGGGGCAGGCGGACATCAATCGCTGCACGGTGGGCGGCGCGGATACCGCGGCGCGGCTTTCCGTGCTGACCGGGGCGGCGGCGGAGGTTGTGCCGGTTGTCGCGGTACTGGCCTGCCAAGGTTCCCGCGAACACGCCCCCCCCAGGGGAGAGTACACCGGCCTCCAGACCTGCCGGGGCGCAAAACTCGCGGCGGGGAGTACGAAGCTCTGTACGTGGGGCTGTCTGGGCTTTGGGGACTGCGCTGCGGTGTGCCAATTCGGCGCGCTGGCCATGGGCGAAGACGGGCTTCCCCGCGTAGACCGGGACAAATGTTCGGGCTGTAAGCGCTGTATTCTTGAATGTCCCCAGCGCCTGCTCCAGGAAGTTCCCCGTGACCGGCGGGGGGCTATCGCGCTCTGCTCCAACCGGAATCCCGTCAAAGGCATGGTGCTGAAGACCTGCAAGACCGGCTGTATCAAATGCGGGCTCTGCGTCAAGGTCTGCCCTGAAAAGTGCATTACCCTGGAAAACGGCGTTCCCCAAGTGGACTACAGCGTGTGCAGCGCCTGCGGGACCTGTGTGTCCAAATGCCCCACAAAAGTATTGAACCTGTTGAGCCTCTAGCATGACCGAAAGTATCTATACGGTTCTGGCTGATATTACCGGAATCTCCCTGTTTTCGGAGTTGAAGGAACACCCGCTCATCGCCGCGTTCAGGAATTTGCTGGAGGACTTGGCCGGGGAAGAAGACGATGATCCGGTGTTCAGCATGATGGAGGAGGCCCTGGACGTTGTGCATGACTGGGCGTTCTTTTCCGAGGCTTTTGTCCGCTATCAGCGGGGCTACTCGTTCTATCTGACCCTGGCCTATCTGACCATGACCGACGATAACCCCTATACCCGCGCCGCCGAAGCCCAGAAAACCCTGCCGCCGGTCCTCTTGGCCATGGCAAAGACCGATCTTGCCCGCCTGGGCCGCATCGCTTCCTTTCCGATCCACAACCTGGGCTTCCACATCGCCGAGTTCTTACGCAAGGCTTCTCTGGAGCAGTTGGCCCAAAACATCGAGGAGGAATCACGGGTGCTCTGGGCTGCGGAGGGGAAGAAACACCAGGCCGAAGGCGCGGACGCGCTGCTCCGGCTGTTCCCGGAAGATTCCGCCTGGAGCGCTTCGCTTGCCTCTTTGACGGAATACATACACGCCACAGGCGCGGGGCTTTTGGGGCTCCACAGCGCCTTTTACTGGATGCCCCCGGATTTGCCCCTTGCGGGCATCCCGCTTGGGCCGGGCCCGGATGCCGCGCCGGCTTTCTTCCTCTCGCCCATATACAACCCGGACCCGGTACGGCTTGCGGACCTCTGCGGCTATGAAGATCAGCGTGCGGTGGTGATCGCCAATACCCGCCGGTTCCTCGAAGGGAAGCCCGCCAACAACCTCCTCCTCTACGGCGACCGGGGAACCGGGAAGTCCGCAACGGTGAAAGCGGTGTGCGGGGAGTTTGCCGGGGAGGGGCTCAAACTGGTGGAGATACACAAATCCGGTCTTGACCAGCTTTCCGGCGCCCTTTCGGTCCTAGGCTCGCGGCCCCAGCGTTTCGTCATCTTCATCGATGATCTTTCGTTTGAAAGCGCTGATGATTCCTTCCGCGGCCTGAAGGCCCTGCTGGAGGGAAGCGCCGGGGCCCGGCCTCCGAACACGGTGATCTACGCGACCAGCAACCGCCGTCATCTGGTGCACGAGCGGGCTTCCGGCCAGCCGTCCGGGGAGCCTCGCGCCTTCGACACGGTACAGGAGCAGCTCTCCCTAGCGGATCGTTTTGGCCTTACGGTGATTTTCAGCGCTCCCGCTCAAGATGAATACCTGCGGATAGCGGAATTCATCGCGGAACGGCGCGGCCTCTTCAACGGGCTTCCAGACCGCCAGGCTGCGGTGCGGCGCTTCCGTGAAAACGCCATCCGCTGGGAGCGCTGGTTCAATGGCCGTTCCCCCCGGACCGCGGCGCAGTACGTTGATTGGGCGGCGGGCGGCGCGGGTTTTCCGTGGGAAGCGGCCCTGCTCGCCTAAGGAACCGCTGAATAAATGGTATTTTCAGCAAGGCTGTATTGTTTGTAGAGAAAACACCGGCTGAGAAACGGAAAAGCACCCCTTACCGGCCCATTTGCGGTACTATCCAGATTTTTAAGCCCTCTCCGCGCTCCCATTGTACCCCTTACGGGACACCGGGGCACACTTCCCCCCTCACGCCGCCGCCGGGCGTTCATACGGTCTCAGCGGCCACGACCATTTCAATAGATTAGCGCTCGC
>JAITHH010000240.1 GCA_031280065.1 Treponema sp.
TACCATATCCCCGTGATCATCGTCAGTTCCCATGGAACGGCGGATGCTATCATCGAGGCGAAAAAGGCCGGGGCCCAAGACTTTGTGGTAAAACCCATCAACCCTAAATCGATCCTGGAAAAAGTCCATGCGATCTTTAAGTCGATCCCCCGCCATATCAGCCGGGACGCTCTGCTCCGGCAGCTCGCCCACCTGGAATCCGCCTGTAAGCAGGGCAAGAGTTCCCGCGTCGAAGAAGTGGTAGAAGTTCTGGAACAGGTATACTACAGCATCCCCGTTGACCGGCTGATAGCCGAAATCTGTAAATACGCCAAGGCCCTCGATTACCATGTGGCCGCTGAAAAAGCGGGGGCGCTCCTCAACATGAAGCTGGATAACAACCCCGAACGCACGCAAGCCGCCGAATGACCGGGGCGGGTTATGCGGGGGGCTGGTTATGAGAGGGCGGGGCGGCTTATGAGGAGGCGGGCTATGCGGAAGGGCGGCTGCGGGAGATGGGAGAAGGTATAATGAAAATGGCAACCGCTTACACCAGAGAGGTGGATGATCCGGCTCTGGCCTGCGAGGAAATTCTGGGCCAGCTCAAGCTGGAGCAGCTCGATTTGGAACGAGGCCATGCCGCGGCGCTGATCTTTTGCCACGCTGAATTCATCGAGTCAGGCACGGCCCTGGCGCTCTGCGACGCGCTTCCCATGCCCGCGCTAGGCTGCACTTCCCAAGTCTCCGGCGTACGGGAGGATGCGGACGAAATATTCCTCTCCGTCGCGGTTCTCTGGGGCGATGAGGTTCGGTTTGCGGCGGGGGTTTCCGGGTCCCTTGCCGATGCCTACGAAACGCGGATCGGGGACTTCTACCGCGCAGCCGCCGCATCCCTGCCGGGGAAGCCCGCCCTGGTCTTTGCCCTGCTGCCGGTAATGACGAACTGCACCGGCGACATCATGCTCTCCCTGCTGGACAATGCCGCCGGAGGGGATGTCCCGATCTTCGGCAGCGCCGCCGAGGACGCGGATTCTGAGAAGGTGCGTCATCCCTATACGTTCTATTACGATCCCGCCGGCGGCGTTCCGGCTGCCGCATACCGGGACCGGATGACGGCGCTGCTCATGCAGGGGCCGATCAAACCCCGCTTCTTCTCCGCCGAGTTCCCCAATACCACGATTGCCGCCCAAGACGCGATCATCACGGCGGCGCGGGGCAGCCGGCTCATCGCCATCAACAATATGCGGGCGGTTACCTATCTGGAAAAGATAGGCGTGTATCGGCCGAATGCCCTCAATACCCTCTACATCGCGCCCCTGATCATAAACTACCGGGATGGGACGCCGCCGGTATCGCTGAGTGTAAACGATGTTACCCCCGAAGGAAGTTTGCTCTGCAGCCGGCCCCTGAGGGTCGGCGGCGTCCTGAATGCCGGCGCCAGCACCTCATCCTACGTGATCGAAAGCGCGGTCTCCCTGGCGCGGAACATACGGCTTGCGGGAGAAGGTTCCGCCCTGTTCTTCGTTTCCTGCTACCTGCGCAATATCCTGCTGGGGGGAGAAAATCTGGCTGAAATCGCCGCGATCAGGAAGGAGCTTGAGGACTTTACCACCCCCTACCTGCTCTTCTATTCCTGGGGCGAAATCTGCCCCCGCTTTACCGGCGGGGGAAAACCAATAAACCGCTTTTTGCAAACGACCCTCGCGGCCTGTTTGCTCTGAAGGGAACTATGGAACCAGAGTTTGACAGCGGCGGAACCTTAGCGGAACTGGTTGAGCGTCTGCGGGAAGAAAACAGGGAATTACTGAAGGAGAACCGGCGCCTCGACCGCCGCTGCCGTACTGCCCTGGAGACGGTTAAGCGCGTCCAGAACTACACTTCCTCCCGCGACCGGATGCTGGAGACCTTTTTAACCGAAAACGTCCGCCGCAAGAATTTCTTCCGCCTGCTTTTGGAGAACGCCCACGACATCATCCTGCTGCTGGATCAGGACCTGCGCCTTATCTACTGTTCCGATGTCTTTTTAAAGCTCACCGGCCTCTCCAGCTTCGGCCTCATCGCTGAACAAAACATTGCGGAGGTATTCCCCCGGTATGTCCAGGAGGAGTCCGCAGGGGAGGTAACCCATTCCTTGATGCGGGCAGTGGCCAACCAGGAAGCGGGCAAGGTGAATCTCACCATCGACGTGGGGTATACCGGCAAATTCCGCCATTACACCGCAGACGCGATTCCCATGGTCAATGACGAGAACATCTTTGAGGGCGCCCTGCTCCTGTTTCACGACGTTACGGAAATTCTCAAGGCCAAGGAACAGGCCGAGCAGGCAAACAAGGCGAAGTCCTCCTTCCTTGCCCAGACCAGCCACGAAATCCGCACCCCCATGAACGTGGTTATCGGCATGAGCGAACTGGCGCTCCGGGCCGATACGCTCGCCAAGGCCCAGGAGTACATGGCGGGCATTAAACAGGCTGGACAAAACCTGCTGACGATCATCAACGATATTCTGGACATCTCCAAGATCGAGGCGGGAACGCTGGAGATCATTCAGGCCCCCTATACCCTCGCCTCCCTCCTGAACGACGCGATCAGCATGATCAGTCTGCGGGCGGCGGAAAAGCCCATCGTCTTCATCGTCGATGTTGATCCCGCCCTTCCCAACAATCTGCTCGGCGATGTGGTGCGCATCCGGCAGGTGCTCTTCAACCTGCTGACCAACGCGGTGAAGTACACCCGCGAGGGCTATATCCGGCTCGCCCTGACCGGCGAGCGCTCCAGCGATGGCCCCGGCGGGGAGAATCGCATTACGCTGCATTTCGAGATCTCGGACAGCGGCATCGGCATCCGGGAAAAAGATATGCCTTCGCTGTTCCAGCGCTTCACCCGCCTGGACATGAAAAAAAACCACGGTATCGAGGGGACGGGACTGGGGCTGGTCATCACGCGGAATCTCTGCCGGGCCATGGGCGGGGATATTGTCCTCACCAGCAGGTACGGTTCCGGCTCGGTTTTTACGGCGTACCTCCCGCAGAGTGTGCAGAACAGCGCTCCCCTGGCCAAGGTGGATCAGCCCGCTGAAAAAAAGACGCTCTGCTGCGAGAAAGAAGCCCGCCGCGCCGCGTCTATTTCCGGGAGTCTGAAAAGCATGGGTGTACCGGTAAAAATGGTCTTCAAGGAGGAAGACTTTTTCCGGGAGCTTGAAACGGAGGCGTACCGCTTTGCCTTGTGCGGGAACGGGTTAATTGAAAGGGCGGCGGAGATTCTCTCGGAAAAGGCCCTGGACACAACGCTCGCGCTGCTGGCGAATCCCGGCCTGCCGTCTTACCTGAATTTCCTCAAGCTGGATATGCCGGTCTATGCGGTTCC
Organism: Treponema sp.; assembly: GCA_031280065.1. The sequence goes on from JAITHH010000240.1 coordinate 3,343, forward strand.
CCTGGCGGCTCTGCTGAACAGCCAAAACGCCGCCGCGCACAAGAAAACGTGGTGCGGCAGCACGTTTACCGCTCCCCAGGCGCGAATTCTGGCGGTAGACGATATTGCCACTAACCTGGTGGTGATCGAGGGGCTGCTGGCGATCTACCGCTGCCATATTGACTCCTGCACCAGCGGCGCGGACGCCCTGGCGATGGTACAGAAACGGCGCTACGACATGATCTTCATGGATCACATGATGCCGGGCATGGATGGCATTGAATGTACGCGGCTTATCCGCGCCTGGGAAGCGGAGCAGCGGGCCGCATCCTCGATGCCCAAGGAACCGGCGCCTATCATCGCGCTGACGGCCAACGCGATTTCCGGGATGCGGGAGATGTTCCTGGAAAAGGGATTTACCGATTATCTGTCCAAGCCTATCGAGATTTCCAAACTGAACAGGATCATGGAAACCTGGATTCCCAAAGCAAAACAGGCGCCGCACAAGGAGAGCGCCTGCGGCCCGGAATCTTCGGAGCTTTCGGCCTTTTTTGCGGACTGCCCCCCGGTTGCGGGGCTCGATCTGCGGGAAGGGGAGCGGCGCTACGGCGATACGGGGTATCTTGAAGTGCTCCGCTCGTACTTTATCCACACGCCGGCCCTGCTTGAAAAGCTGCGCCGGCTGGAGCAGGGCTTACCCGCTTCGGCGGCGCTCGATGACTATACGATCACGGTGCATGGTCTCAAGGGCTCGACTTACGGGATTTGCGCGGATGAAACGGCAAAGCGGGCGGCCGGTCTGGAGCTGGCGGCCAGAAACGGCAATATCGATTATATCCAGAGCCATAATATTCCCCTCATCACGGCAGCGGAGGCGCTTGTGCGGGGTATTGGGGAATTGCTGGAGCGTTTTTCAAAGCAGGCGGGCGCCAAGCCCCGCGCTCCCGCTCCGGACCGGGCGCTTTTGGCCGGGCTTTTGGAGGCTGCCAGGCGCTACAAGGCAAGTCTCATGGAAGAAATTCTGGCAAAGCTCGAAAGCTATGAGTACGAATCCGGCGGGGACTTGGTTGTCTGGCTGAGGGAACAGATGGACGCGCTGGAATACGAGGTCATTGCGGCGCGGCTGGAGGATTGGAAAGCGGGAAGCTAAAGGGGTACCGGGGGGCCATCGAAACCGGCGAAATTACCGCGCTGTTAGCGGGCTGACTTTTAATGCCCTCCCCTGCCGGGGTCTCTTGACAAGTTCAACCTTCTATGTCGTACTAAAGCTATAATGCGGATGACGGCTATAGGGAGTTATGTGCCATTTTTCCTAAAGTTCTTGGAAAATTGGTTCAAAAATGTTCAGGAGGGCTGTTATGCAAAGGAAAAATTTTTGGATTAAATCATTGGCTTTAACGAATTTAGTTTCGTTAATCTTTTTGGCGGTTATTTCATTTCATTATGAAGTTCCTAAAAAAGTATTGATAAAAATGGGAATTATTGAAAACAATGATATACCTATAAAATATGATGTAAGGAATTCACTTTTTTCTGTATACCAAAATATGGAAAACGGTATAGTAATGTTAGGGGATTCAATAACAGCGGGGGTTGAATGGAATGAATTATTGGGAATGCCGAATATCGCAAACCGGGGCATTGGAAGCGACACAACGGAAGGATTTTGTAAGAGATTGGAAAATATTTATAAAATAAAGCCGGAAATTTGTTTTATCATGGGAGGAATAAATGATATAGGATATGGGATTCCCGTGGAAAAAATACTGGAGAATATAGGAATAATAATAGAAGGTTTATGTGAAAACGGCATAAAACCGGTTATCCAGTCAACATTATATGTTTCAGCTAAAGCGGAAAATTGGAAAAAAATAAACAATAATGTTGATAAATTAAACAGCGGATTAAAAAATATCTGTGTAAAAAAGGACATAACATTTGTGGATATAAATGGGACGGTATCCGCAAATGGGTCATTAGCGGAAGAATATACATATGACGGAGTTCATTTGAACGGAACAGGATATAATGAATGGAAGAAATTGATAAAACCAATAATAGGAAAAAAATAAAAAAATGGAATAGGAAAAACGGCACATAACAGGTCTGTTTACGCTGCGCCGCCAGTAGGCGGCTTGGCCTCCATTCGGCTAGGTCGGCTGCGCCTCCCACGCCTCATTGCGGCACATTTTGCCAGCCCTGGTCTT
>JAITHH010000005.1 GCA_031280065.1 Treponema sp.
TTGGACCGTCCTCCCGCGCCGGATGAGCTGCACTATCCCAGCCTGCGGGCGGGGTCTTTACCGGGGCTTCACGCGCTGATCTTCGACTCTCCGGCGGATACGATTGAGATCACCCATACTGCCCGGAACCGGGAGAGTTTTGCTTTGGGGGCGCTGCGGGCGGCTGAATGGCTGTTTGACGGGGGGCATCCGCGGCGGGGGGTTTTTACCATGGACGATGTACTGGAAGGGATTATGGGACGTCTTTGAAGAATGCGGGGGGCGGGGGTAGCGCCCCTTGCAAATAACGCGCCTGGCCAGTGGGGGGACCGGGGGGCAGCGCCCCTTACGGCTGCTCGTTATCAGTTACCTGCTCTTTCTCGCTGGCCCGTTCCTGTTTAATATAAGCCGAGGGGGATAAGCCGGTATAGCGATGGAACACCCGGGTAAAATAGTAGGCGTTCTCGAACCCCAGCATATAGGAAATCTCGAATATCCGGTATTTCTCCTCACGAAGCATGACGCAGGCCCGCTCGGTCTTGACCATATTGATGTAGTCCATCAGATTCTGATTCAGCTCTTTCTTGAAAATCGTGGAAAGATACCCCGGAGAAATCCCTGCATTATTTGCTATCTCCCGCAGCATGATATGCCGTTCCATATTATCCAGAATGTATTGCTTTACCTTGGCGATGATCTCGGTATGCCCCGCCGCCTGCTGTTTCCCCGGCGGCGCTCCGGCGGCGGTTAGTGGGGGCAGGCGTTTCCGCCAGACTTCAATATCCTGGCGGCCCTCAGCCCAAGGAGAGAACTGCGCCGCGGTATGGATACGGGTAATCTGGACGGAAGTCCGCTCCAACTGCTCCCGGAAAATACCCGCACGAATTTCCCAGCCGCCCCGGGGAAGGTCCCACATGAACATCAAGAGCCGGCTGTCCGGCTCCTCGCCATCCTGGTTCGGGACAAGCGTCAGACTTTTAGGGAAGAATGAAATTCCCAGCCGCCGGACGATTTCCTTTTCCCAGTTAAAAAGGCTGGCGGTTTCAGCGGGAACGCCCATCGCCGCAGTCTGGGAATAATCTAAAGAAATCGAGGCCAGCGCAAAGCCGGAAAGCATCTGGGACTGATAAAGCAGGTCCGCGTTTTTTTCTGAGAAAGGACTTCTGGAATTCGAGACAAGTTCCAGTACCGCCCGATCAATCCGGCTCGGCGGGTCCGCGCCCAGACCCTCCCCCTGGTTCAGACGCCGCAGTGTGCTCCTGTTTTCCCATTCCGCTGCGGCCTCGCCGAGGGCCTTTTCCAAGTCCCCCTCCTCCAGCTTGTTTTTGAGCAGATACTCTACCGCCCGGTAACGCAGCGATTCGCGGGCCAGTTCAAAGTCCTGGTAGTTGGTCAGCATGATAAAAACCGTTTCCGGAAAATCGGCGGCGGACTTCCGCAGTACCTCCAGGCCGGAAATGTCCGGCATGGCAATATCGCAGATCACCAGGTTTGGCCGCAGGTTTTCCAGGAGATTGAGGGCCTCGTTCCCCGATGATGCGGTTCCCGCCACCAGGCAGCCGTTCTTTTCCCAGTCAATCAGGTGTTTGATCCCGGAGAGAACGAGGGGCTCGTCATCTACTAACAATACGCGAAGCATTTCCTCTCCTTTGGCGCCCCCTTGCGGTCAGCGCGGGGAGGGTCATCAAACCCTTCGGGTTCACGGCCCCCTCGCTTGTTTCCGTACGGGCAGGCGTACCGTAACCTTGGTGAATTCCCCCACACAGCTTTCAAACAGCAGACCCGCGCCTGCTCCATATATCAGCTTTAAACGCTCGTCCACATTTTTTACCCCAATCGTGTTGAGTGAAGCCCCGTTTTTCCCCGCCTCCAGGCTCAAAATAGCCTGAAGTTTTTCCCCGCCAATCCCGCAGCCGGAATCCAGCACCGTGATTTCCAGAAAAGCGCCATCCAGTCTGCCGTCAAGCACGATAGTTCCATAGACCCCCGACGGCGCAATGCCGTGGATGATTGCGTTCTCCACCAGCGGCTGGAGGCTCAGTTTAGGGATCAGGCAGCCGCCCAGGGACGGATCAATGCGGTTCTCCAGACTGAATATCCCCATGTAGCGCAGGGACATGATGGCCGTATAATCTTCCAATAGGCGCAGTTCCTCCTCCAGGGGAATCAGGCCGTCCGAACCGGAACTAGCGGCGCCATCAGAGCTGGCGGCACCATCGGAACTGGCGGCGCCATCGGAGCTGGCGGCGATATTCCGCAGCAGGTTGATCAGACTGCGGGTAATATCAGCGATGCCGGTATTCTTCTGAATCTTCGCCATCCACTGAATCGAATCCAAGGTATTGTAGAGGAAATGGGGGTTGATTCGTGTTTGCAGCAAGGCCAGTTCCGTACTCCGCCGCCGCCGGAAGCTCTCTTCCATTTCCGCGAGCAGACGGGTAATGCTGCCGGACATCTCATTAACCGCCTTACCGATCTGCCCAATCTCGTCCCGGCTCCGTTCGATTTCAGGATCAAAGGAGAAATCGTTCTCGGCAATCCGCTTGATCCGGTCAATGAGCCGCTGGATGGGCTTGGTGAATATCGCCGAGAGGGTCAGGGCAATTCCCCCCGCCGAAAGAAGGGCTCCGGCGATCACCATCAGCACGGTAAAAAAAATCTCCCGGTCGTCAGGCCGCAGGGCCGTAATATCCGCCTCGTTGTAGAGGAGCAGCCCCGCGTTTTCAAGGGGCTGCACATCCAGCCTGTAGCTCCGCTTGTCTCGGCGGTAACGTGCGCCGCCGGTCAGGGGGAGCCGGAGCCCTGGCGGAACGCTCTCGCCGCTGAGTCTGCCCTGGGGTGAAACAAAGGCTCCGTCCAGGGTGGCGGCCCCAAGGCCGGACAGCGGCGAGTATTCCTTGAATATACGGGTAACTATATCGAGCCCCGCTTCCAGGTAGATAAAGCCCAACACGCGGTTATAGGAACCGTGAACCGGGAAGAAGATACCGTAGCTGTCCCGCCAGCTATACGGGGAAATGGGAGGCCCGAAACCGGTTAGCCAAGCCCCGCCCTGTCCCCCGCCGCCGGACACATACTCCGTGTAGAGGGGCAGTTTGAAAAGCCGCTGGCTGTCCGTTACCTCCCCATACTGGCGGGCCAGCGCCTGGACAAAAATTGTTTCCGGGCCGGTAACGAGCAGCAGCCGGTCAACGTAGATGCTCACCGGGCTGACCCGCAGGTAGGCGTTCAGCCGTTCTTGGACATCTAAGGCGTCCCGCGGCCGCCGGTCTTGCTGGGAAGCGGTTTTGATCACCAGGGGGTCATTGGCGCAGAGGGCCGCTAAGGAAAAGAGCGCTTCAAATTCCCGGTCCAGCAGTTCCCGTACCGTTTCAAGGTATAGGCGGTCAAGCCGTTCTGCCTTGCCGGAAACGGCCCGCAGCAGATAGGAATATAAGAATACGCTGCCTGTAAGGCCGATTGCCGCCAAGTACAGCACCATCGCGCACACGATTTTATCACGCAGACGGCTGAATTCAAACATTTTGCCTGCTGTAGGCCCTTGAATTAGTGG
>JAITHH010000305.1 GCA_031280065.1 Treponema sp.
TCTGATTTTTTTATAAATAATTACGATCATGAAATTTTTGAAGAAGGAAAACAATTAAAAGATATGATATATTTAAAAATAGAATTCAATAAAAACATCAAAAATGGCTCGTCTGCGCCTAAGAGCCTGTTCAAATTGTAGATTTTTGCGTTCAAATAGACCGCAAAAATCACGATTTTCGGGCTCTGCGAACCTTCGGTTCGATGGAGCCTGCAAGGTAGAATTTTGGCGTTTGCAACGCCAAAATTCCAGATTTTGAACAGGCTCTAAGACCGTCCATAGCAAGCGGGGGCGGGAGCAGTTCAAGGGGCCTGCGGCCCCCCGCACATTCTTTGAGGATCATGAAACTGGTATTTTTCTTCTTATTTATCGTTATCTTTTCTGCTGTCGCCGAGACCAGCCGGACAACGCCGGTCGATATGTACCTGATCATCGACGGCTCCGCCTCCCTCAAACCGGGCAGGGACGGCGCCGTGCAATGGCTCTGCGATTACGCGGTGGACGGCATCTTGCAGGACGGGGACCGGTTGAGCGTCTGGCTTGCCGCCGGTACCTCGCAACTGCTCTTCTCCGGGACCCTGGGCAAACAGCACAGCAGGGAATCGATCAAAACCCTGCTCCGGTCTATCGCCGTTGAAAGCGCCGCCGCTGACTACGCCGGAGCCGTCCGGGAAGCCTCAAAACTGATCAGCCAGCGGGGTAAGCGGCTCAGTTATACGCTGCTGGTCAGCGGTTCCGGGGGAAACGCCGCGGCCATGGCGGAACGGGGCGAGATGGCTGAACTCCTCCGCTACTCCCGCGTCCGGGAATTCGCCGGATGGATGGCCATTATCGCCGCCCCGGGAATCGGCCCCCGTGTCCGCAGCGCGGCTTCGGCCTATATGAATTGATATGGGAAACAAGGTCTTCAACATCCTAACGCCGCTGGTTTTTGCCGGCGTTGCGCTGGTTATCGTCCTGCTGCGCTTCTACCCGTCCCTGTTTGAACCGTCCGAAAAGCACAGCGCCGTCAAACAGGCTGCGGCGATCTTCCCCCTGGGGCTCATCGGCCTGGAGGGGGATGACGGTTCCCGCGCCGGATTGCCGCCCGCAGACGAGGCGGGCGCCGCGCAACAGACGGCGCTGGGGGAGGGAGAAACCCTGGTAACGTCTTTTACCCAGGATTTTGACGGGGATCAGCATGAGGAGCAGGTCATCGCCTACCGGAACTTCCAGGAACCGGGCAATCCGGTCTATGTGGCCCTGCTGGCCTTTGATCCCCAGGCCGGGGGCTACCGGAGGGTGTGGAGCCTTCCCACGCCAATCGAGCGGCCCGACACGGTAAGCCTCTCCGCCCAGGATATGATAGGCGACCGCGTCCCCTGCATCCTGGCAAGCGGTATGACCGGCGCGGGGGAGCGGAGTCTGCTGGTCTTGCGGCGGGACGAGGGCGCGGGGAATCACGCCTTTACCGCCATCGCGGACCTGCGCATAGACGGCTCGATCACCGTCCGGGAAACGGAGCGGACAAGGGCATACCAGCAGGGGCTGGCGGCGGGGCAGAGTTTTGTCATTGCCGCCTATGGCCGCGATACGGGTTCGCCCAATGTGCTGGATCAGGTGGAAATCACCTACGCCTATGATCCGCAGGCGGGCCGGTATGCCCAGCGGAGCTTGACCAGAGTGCCGGGCGTCCAGATCGAGCAGCAGCGGGTCCGGGAACTCCTCGGCGGGAGGCCCAGGGTCTTTGAGGAGTTTGCCGCCGGGCTGTGGTACTATGTGAGCCCCCAGGGGACGCTGGACAGCCGGCAGTACATTTTCTTTGATCCGGCGGCGCGGGAGATCATCTTTTACGGTGAAGATATTCAGCAGGTGTTTCACTGGCAGAGTTCGAGTTCAACCCGCTACGGGCTGTATATCTCCTGCCAGAATATTTCGGTTACTACCCTGCGGCGCTTCATTGACATTGAGCTGGTGTCTCTGGAGAGCATCAAGATTCGGGTTGTTGAAGATGTCCGCCTGAAGATCAACGTCAGCGATTCCTGGGACGGTTCCTATAAGAAGGCCGGCGCCCGCGCGCCCGGTAAAGACCAGGGAGATGAGCCGTTTTCGCCCTTCCGGGAAGCGGTTTACAACAGCGCCTTCGGCGCGCTGCGCTTCTCCTCCGGCGGGATATATGAACTTTCCGCAGGCGGCGAGGCGAGGCAGGGCCGTTACGCCTTTTTCCGCCTGGACGGACGTGAACTTCTGGAACTGCGCCCCGGCGTTAAGGGCCTTGAACGGGAAACGTACCTGGTTGCGCGGGAGCCAGAAGCGCTGACCCTCACGCGGGTGCGGCTTGGTACGGGCGGCATGGAAGAAACGCTAGAGCCTCCCCTGTCGCTGGCTGGAGAGTAGCCTTCTGCGGGGGTTCTACCCGCGCGCCCCCGCCGGGGGCCATCGAACCTTTGGTTCGCGGCCCCCCGGTCCCCCCATTCGCCAGGCGCGTTGTTTGTACTGGGCGTCCCCCCCATTCGCCAAAGACTATGCGTTCAAGATTGCAAGCGCCTCTTCCCGGTAGCAGTCCATGAGATAGGGAATACCCGTTACCTTGGCACATTCTTCGGTCAGCGACATCAAATCCC
>JAITHH010000002.1 GCA_031280065.1 Treponema sp.
CGGTGCGCAGGATGAATTCCCGCTCCAAGCCTCCGGTTCCCGACCGCGATAGGGTGATTCCCGTTCCCAGGTCTGGGAAAAGCGCGTTCTCCCAATCGGGCCAAGAAACACCGATGGAAGCCGATCCGCCGGCTTTCGGCTGCTCCGTCTGATTGCCGGGTTCCGCTGGTTTACCCGGTTCCGTCGGTTTGCCGGGCTCCGCTGGCTTGCCGGGTTCCGTTGGTTTACCGGGCCCCTCCGCCTGATTGCCCGGTTCCGTCGGTTTGCCGGGCTCCGCTGGTTTACCGGGAGCCGTTGGCTTGCCCGGTTCCACCGGTTCACCGGGCTCCGCTGGCTTGCCGGGCTCCGCCGGCTTGCCCGGTTCCACCGGTTTGCCGGGCTCCGCCTGATTGCCCGGTTCCTCCGGTTTGCCGGGTTCCGTTGGCTTGCCAGGTTCTACCGGTTTACCCGGTTCCTCCGCCTGATTGCCGGGTTCATCCGGTTTACCGGGCCCCTCCGCCTGATTGCCCGGTTCCACCGGTTTGCCGGGCTCGTCCGGTTTATCCGGTTTGGCGGGGTCGTGAGAATTCACCGGATCCGTGGTGTCCACGGGATCCGGAGCCGAAACAGGCGGCGAGCCATGAGCTTGCTCGCAGCCTGCCATGGTCAATACGGCGCTTATCATCAGGCCGAGCGCGAGAACCGCGCTTCGCGCCAGGTGAAGAAGAACGCCGGATTTTCCATGCCGTTTGAAAAGCCTGCTTTTCATACACAATCTCCTCTTGACTGCTGTATACCCCTTAATACGGCGCGGCTGTGTATGGCGCTTCAATCGGCGGCGTTTTTTTATTTTTTTGACGTTTTTGCCGGGGAGCAATTCACCCTGCCTGCTTACCGGCAGCGCTTCCGGCGCAGGGGCCAGGGAGGAGACTCGTGAGCGCGGTACGCGCCCAGCGTCCGTTTAGTGGAAAAGGCCGTGTCTACCGAACTTGTGCCATTTACCGGTATTCCGTCTGCCGCCTTCTTCCATGATCTTAAAGATATAGGCGGCAAAAGGGGCATCATCGCCGCTTTCGGAGGAAAATCCCAAGGCTTGATAGGGTTTATGCGCGGATGCGCTGATGAGCGCCTGGGAAAAGGCCCTGAACGAGGCTCCCGCGGCGGCCCCTATCAGGTTCGGCGGCTCATCCCGGGCGCTGCTGGGGCCTGACTCGGAGAGTACCAGGGCCAAAGTACCCGATCCCCGCGTGTTAAAGGCGGCGCACAGCTCCTTAGCGAGGAAAAACCAGCCTTTTATATGGTCATTAACCGCCTTTTCGACCAATACCGGGGACAATTCTTCCGCTTCACCCCGTATAAGGGGAGGGACGCACACCAGAACCGCCTCATCGATATGCCCTAAGCGGTTTTGAGCGGCTGCGGCCAGAGTCCGGGCCGAGATAGGACTGCCGGGATTCCAGTTCAAGGCGATCCGGGAAGCCCCGCCGGTCCGCACATCCCCCCGTTCCGCATCCGCCGGATGGCTGGGAATCGCGGCCATGGCAAAACACTCCACCCGCTTTCCCGCTTCCGCCGCGAGAGCGGCCAAAAGGGATGATTCAGCCCCGATGATCAAAATACCCCTGGTCATATCCTTACTGTACCGGCTCCGCTGAAACGGCGCAATAGTTCGCTGATTTACCGTCTGAGTTACAACAGTTCGTTCCTGCCCGCGTCTTTTATCTGCTGTACGATTTCCCGTACCCGCTGGCTTTCCCCGCGCCGCGAGATCAATGCGGAAGGAGGCCCCCCGTCCTTGCCGGAACGGATCACGACAATCAGATCCTCCACCCCGCACAAAGCCACGGGAATATCGGCGTCCACAAAGCAGTTTTCCGCGCCTGCGGAGTAAAGCTCCGGGACGGCTGCGCCGTGCGCTTCACGGAGCCGGGCGTATTCATCCCAACTGCCCACGTCATACCAGTCAAACCCGGCAGCCGCCATCACCGTATTGGCGCACTTTTCGGCGATAGCATAGTCGAAGGAAACGCTCCGTACCGTCCGGTAGGCCGCGGCCAGCCCTTTCCAGGACGAAATGACCTTCAGCCCTCCCCGCATGACCGCGGCGTCCGCTCCGGGGGCCTTGAGTTCCGCGAAGGGCGCTAAGACCTCCGGGGCGTTGCGGCGAAATTCTTCTATTATAAATGAGCTGGAAAAGGCAAACATCCCCGAATTCCAGAAAAAGCGGCCTGCGGCAAGAAAGGCTTCCGCCTCGGCCCGGTCCGGCTTTTCCCGGAAGGATGCCGCCCGGTATACACGTGGGGCCTTCCCTCCCAATTTCCGCACTGACCGCGCATCCTCTGGGGGGAGTTCCAGCGCCTCCGCCGCCTCGATATAGCCGTAACCGGTTTCCGGGGAGCGAGGGGGAATTCCAAAGACCGCCAGCGCGCCCCGCCGGGCAAAGGCCGCCGCCGCCGCCGCACCGGACTGAAAGGCCTCCAGCGGGCTGATGATATGATCGCTGGTGAGTACCAGCATCGTCCGGCCCGGCCCGGAGAATACGGCTCCGCAGGCAATAGCCGGGGCGGTGTTCTTTGCTTCGGGCTCAGGGATGAGAACGACGCGGCGCTTGTCTTCCCCGTTCAGCGCGGCTGCCGCGCCGCACACCAGGGGCGCATGAGGTTCCCCGGCAATGACGATCACCCGGCCTTCTTGGGAAATAACCGCCAGGGCCCGTTCCAGGGCGGCGCTGAAAAAGCTCTTTCCCTCCGCTCCGTCCTGGGGAAGGGGCAAAAACTGCTTGGGCAAGCGGCTGCTGCTGGCCGGCCAGAGACGGGTTCCCGATCCGCCCGCCATGATTATCACGTCGTCAAACATCATGCTCTCCCATCGCCAACCTCCCTATTTTTGGTCAGCTTACCGCATGGACGGCGGATTGAAAAGATACGGCTTCACGCGCTCCGCATACCCGGCTATACTGGCGGTATGGGCATGTGGGACCGGCTGGGAGATATTATCAAAAGTTACCTCAACGAAGAGGATGCCGGACTCTTTGCGGATCGCGGCGGCAGGGCGTTCTCGGCGGACCCGGATGTGGCGGCGGCCTATGAGGAACTGGACGATTTCTTGTCCGGCAGGGAGCGGCGGCGGGGCGGGGACCGTCCGGGGGAGACGGGGCAGGGCGGCGCTTCCAAAGCCGCTATACCCCCTCAATCGCTTCGGGCGGATTTTGCCGAGCTGGAACTTCCCTTCGGCGCGTCCGGGGAGGAATGTAAGTCCGCCTATAAACGGCTCCTCAAGATACACCACCCGGATCGTCATGCCGGCCATGAGGGTAATATGAAAAAAGCTACCGAAAAGTCAGCCCGGATCAATACCGCCTTTGAGCGGATTGAAAAATGGCGCTCCACGCAATAGCGGGCTCCGGCAAAGGTCTCCAAAATTCCAGCGCCGCTGGCGGTTTGAAAGAGAGAAAACCCGAAGCGCCAATTGTTTCCCATTCCCGCTTATATTCTTGCTGGACTATGCCGATACATAAAGGGGATTTTATGCGTAACGCCCTCTTCCCCCTCGCGGGGGCTTTATTTTTAATGATTTCCGGGACTCTCTATGGCGTGGGGGAGAAAACCATCATTGTCGGCGGCCCTGCCGCGTGGATCGATATGGAAACCCGTCAGGGAGTGGTGGAAGTCGCCGCGGTACGGCCCCACCCGGTGCTGGCCTTAAGCTCGGAGCGGAATGGGACCGGGCCCCTGTCTCCCGCGAATACCGCCGTTCCGCTCCAGGGCGTGGACCTGGCTTTGTCTTTTGACGAGGGCCCGGCGGACCGGTTTCGGGACCGGGCGGGTCATTACGCGATAGGCGCTTCCCCCGCCGTCTCCGCAATGGGGCCCCGCTGGGCCCGCGCCGGTTCCGGGGCGGCTTATTTTAACCGGCTGGACGCGCCGGACTACGCCGGGCCGCTGGAACTCAGGCCCCTGAATACCGGGGCCCTCTTCGGACCAGGGCAGCGCCTGGAGGATTTCAGCATCGAATTTTGGCTTTGCCCCATGACCCTGGAAAACGGTGAGCAGATACTCAACTGGTCATCCAGCCGGCAGGCGGAGCAGCGGCTCACCATCCAGGTACAATGCGCCGCTTCCCGGAACCGGCTGCAATGGACCTTCACCAATTTTTTCAGCGCCCCCTCGGAGGCCGCCGCGCTTTCCTTTACCCTTACCGGGCTCAGTCCGGTTACCCCCCGGAATTGGAGCCACCATCTGATCCGCTTTGACGCCGCTGCCGGGCTGTTGGAATACCTGGTGAACGGCGCGGTCGAGAGCATCCGCTTCACCACCGCCTCCGGACGCGAAGGAGGCGAGGTCTACACGCCCCTGACCGGCCTGGGCGGGTCCTTAACCCTGGGGGGCCGGTATACGGGCCTCATGGATGAATTCCGCGTCCACCGCCGCTTTGTAGAGGCCCCGGTTCTGCGGAAATACCCCGGTCAGGAAGGGCGCGCGGAAACGCGGTTCATCGACCTGGGAGAAGGGCAGAGCCAGGTCGTCAGGGTCGAGGCGTTTGGAGGCAGGGCCGCTATCGGCGGACGGAACGACGGGGCAGTTCCCCGGACCGGCGCACGGACGGTGAACGAATACGGCGGCGCGGGGAAGTACCGCTTTGCCGATGACGCGGCCCTCCAGTTCTTTATCCGTGCAGGCGATTCACCCTATACCTGGAGCGACCGGGACTGGCGGCCCTTTGAACCGGGAAAGGACCTTTCCAGCGCGTACCGGGGCAGGTACATCCAGCTTGCCGCGGTGTTTTACCCTTCGGGAGACGGGGAGTCCACTCCCTATCTGGAAGAGCTGCGGATCGTGTACCTGCCCGACGAACCTCCGCCGCCGCCCGCGATGGTAAGCGCCGTTGCCCGGGACGGCGCGGTGGAACTCTCCTGGCGGGGCAGCCCCGACCCGGATACGGCGGGCTATCTGGTCTACTACGGCACCTCCCGGGGCGAGTATTTCGGCAGCGGCGCGGCCCAAGGCCCTTCGCCGGTGGATGCGGGAAACCGGACCGCGGTACGCATTGGGGGGCTGCGGAACGGCGTACTGTACTATTTCGCGGTAGCGGCGTATGATAGGCTCGATCCTTTTCATGCGGGGGAGTTTTCAAGGGAAGTATCGGCAAGGCCCTTGCAGGCAGCCGAATAACTGGTGTGATACGAGGCAGGGAAGCCGGAAGAAAGAACATGGATGAAAACAGTGAGTTAATAGGCGAAAAACTATCCAGGTATGTGCGGTCGATGCCCAGTCTGCCCATAACGGCGTTGAAGACCATCGCGCTCAGTAATGATCCCCGTGCGAATCCCGCTGAGATACGCCAGCTTGTCTCCTTAGATCCGGTGCTCGTCGGCAAGCTGCTGCGGTTCATCAATTCCGCCTATTTCGGTTTGCCGAGATCAATTACCAGCGTCGCCCAGGCGATTATCATGCTCGGGCTCAATACCGTGAAGAACTTGGCTATCCTGACGCCTTTTCCCACCCAAGGACTCGTCGGGGGTCTCGATATGGAGCAATTTTGGCTCCATTCCTTCTGTGTCGGGGCGGCGTCGAAGATCATCGCCCGCAGACGGATGCTGCCTGCCCATTCGCTTGAGGAGTATTTTATTGCCGGTCTGTTCCATGACATCGGCAAGGTTGCCCTGCACGCCGTTTTCGGCGAGACAGGCGTCCCTGGTATGGATCATTGCCGGGCGGGGAGCGTCATCATCCGGGAATGGAAACTTGAGGGGAGCGCGCTGGGGGATGCGGTTACCTATCATCACACATACCCCGGTTATACCGGCCCCCATGCGGACGTGCTTTTTAATACCGTGGCGGCGAACCGCTGCGCGGCATTCATGGGGATTGAGTGCGAGCCCTATCCGGGGACCGTTGATCCCCTGGTATGGGAGCGGCTGAAGGTGCAAGAGAACCTTTTTGACGAAATCAAGAGCGAAATAGACGCCGAAATCATGAAGGCGGAGAGTTTTTTGAGGGTGTAGGATGTTATCAGCGCGTATTTGGGGAAGCCGGGGCTCCATCCCCTGTCCGGGGGGTGATACGGTCGTTTTTGGGGGGAATACCTCCTGTATCGAGATCAGGGCCGATGACCGGATCATTATCGTGGATATGGGATCGGGAATTCGGGCCTTGGGTGACCGGCTCATGGCCGAGGACTTCAAGCGGAAAAAGGCGCTGGACATCGACATCTTTATTACCCATACCCATTGGGATCATATTATGGGTTTTCCCATGTTCAGCCCGATCTTTAACCCCGCCATAAACATCCGGCTTTACTGTCCGCTGACATACGATGGTGAAAACCCCCAAGCGGTTCTGGGGGTCTTGCTGTCCCACCGCTACTGGCCGGTGCGCCTCAGCGAGTTAGCCGCCAAAATTGAATACCAGCGGATTGGGGAGACGGCGCTGGACCTGGGACAGGGCCTGCGGGTTACCAGTAAGTACCTCAACCACCCGGTGCTCTGTCTGGGCTACCGCATTGAGTACGAAGGAAAATCGATTGTTACCGCCTTCGACACCGAACCTTTCTATAATTTGTTTCCCACCGATCCTGCCGCGCCCGGGTATGACGAGGAGGCCGCTTTGGACGGCGCGGCCGCTGTCTTGGAGGCGCAGCAAAAACTGCTCCGTTTTTTCCAGGGGGCGGATGCGCTGATCTGCGATAGTCAATACACTGATGAGGAATACCGGTCTAAACGGGGCTGGGGACATTCAACCTATGAACAGGCGGCTGTAGCGGCGAGGGAGGCGGGGGTCAAGAAACTCATCTGCTTCCACCATGACCCGGCTCGCACTGATACACAGCTTGCCCAGTTGGAGCGTCATTATCAAACGCTTTACCGCGACGGCGGGACCGAGATCAGTATGGCTTGTGAAGGAATGGTAATCGAAACGTAAAGAATATGGCGGCGGGGGGTGTCGAACATGAGGGTTCGCAGCCGCCCATACCTCTACGCGCTCATTGAGAGTCTGCAAAGTAGAATTTTGGCGTTTGCAACGCCAAAATTCCAGATTTTGAACAGGCTCTTAGGCGGCATAACTTTCCAGTACACGCAGCCGGGCAGGATGCCGCAGCCGTTTGAGCGCCTTCTTCTCGATTTGACGGATCCGCTCCTTGGTCAGATTAAAACGGTCGCCCAGCTCTTTAAGCGACAGCGGAACCGTATCCCCCAGGCCAAAACGGCAGCGGATAACGTCCGCTTCCTTGGGATGCAGCGTATCCAGTACCGACTCAATATCCCGGCTCATGAGTGCGCCTACCGCATAATCTACCGGGGACTGACAGCCTTCGTCCTCAATAAAATCGCCCAGATTGGAAGCGTCGGCATCGCCAGACACCGGGTTATCCAGGGAGATCATCTCCTGACTGATAGCGATCATATCCGCCACATGGGAAGCGTCCATGTTCAGGAACCGGGCGATTTCAGTGATCTCCGCGTCAGGGAAGTCCGCTTCCTGTACCTGCTTCCGGGCACGTTCAATTTGCAGCAGTTCATTAATCCGGTTGACCGGCAGCCGGATCATCCGGGATTTTTCACAGATCGCCTTATAGATAGACTGGCGTATCCACCATACCGCATAGGAGATAAAGTGGTAGCCTTTATCCGCGTCATAGCGTTCAACAGCGTTGAGCAGACCGATATTGCCTTCGCTGATCAGGTCCGGCAGGGGAATTCCCTGGCCTTGGTATTTCTTAGCCACATTGACCACGAACCGGAGGTTGGCTTCTACCAACTGATCCCTCGCCGCTTTATTTCCCGCTGCCGCCGCCCGGGCGATACACACTTCTTCTTCCCTGCTTAACAGGGGTATCTTGCTAATTTCTTTCAAATAGGCCGCAAGGACATTCTCATCAGCGGCGCTCTCCTGCGCCGCGCCGCTAACTGCTTT
>JAITHH010000170.1 GCA_031280065.1 Treponema sp.
AACGGCCCGGTAACATAGTCTTGCAATTCCTGGAATGAGCCGCTCAAGGCGGATGATGTGTCCATTACGAGGATCACGTCTACCGGCCCCTTCTCCTGCGCCGGAGACCAGACAAGAACAGTCAGAAATAAGGCCATACCGATAATCAGTTTTTTCATATACTCCCAATTTACCCTGTTTATTACGATGGTACTACTCTAATGAAAGAGGCCGCTTACGGCAAGGGGTTTGTCCGTACTCAGTACCTTAAAAGGGGGCAGCCGGATGTCCGCTTTTTTTTGTCCCCCGCAATCCAATGAACAAAAGCATTCGCGGATTAAAACCGCTCCGCATCCCCGGCTTTCAAAACCCAGGTTTGGAACCTCCAGGGACGGGGGTTGAACCTCCAGGGAGTACCTTTGCGGCGGAAAATTCATCCCTGGAACTTCCAAAAAGCGGGGGGAAAGCCGCCCGCCGCGGCAGCTCAAGCGGATTCCCGCCCGTCTTGCCCCAACCCCGCATATAATAGTAGACTCAGCTTCCAAGTGATTTACTATCTTCGTGTGTGCCGGCTGCTGCTTCTCCCCTTCATGCTGCTCCTCAGCCCCGCCGGGTGCGGAAGCCTGCGGCAGCCCCAGACGTCCGCAATTCCCCAAGCCGAAAGGCTGAATGTCCCTGCCGCCGCAGAGGAAGCGCCCGCCGCGGATGAATTCCATACGGAGGAACTCCTTACTGATGAATCCCGTGCGCCCGAAACCAGCGCCGAAGAAGCCCCCCCGCCGGAAGATGAGCCGCCCGGCCAGGACAGCGGGCCCCGCTTTGCCGCCATACCCGATAACCCCCGGCCCGGCGAGCCAATTACCGTGGCCCTGGCCCTGGAACAAGCGCCGGAAACCGGCCCCCTGCGGGCGGTACTCTTCGGGGCCGGGGGCAAACGGCTGGGCGCGGCTTCCTTTTTCCGGGTGGAACATACCGGAACGCCCCTGTGGGCGGCGGTGCTGGCCGTTCCCTCTTTGGCCGCGCCCGGCCCTGCGTCCGTCCGCCTGGAAAGCGGGGCCGAACTGCTGGGAGCAATTCCCCTCGACATCGGCAGCCGGGACTTCATCGCGGAGGAAATCCCCCTGAACGCGGGGAATACGGCCCTGCGGACGGTCCCGGACCCCCAGAAGACCGCCGAGTCGGAGCGGCTGTGGGCCATTCTGAACCATACCGGAACCGGTATTTACGGCGGCGGCGCGTTTCAGGCCCCGGTGGGCTCCACCCGGCGCACGAGCTTCTTTGGAGACCGGCGCGTATACCGCTATTCCAACGGGAAGAGCGACACCTCGGTTCACGCGGGAATCGACTACGGGGTGCCCACGGGCACGGCGGTCAGCGCCTGCGCCCCGGGCAAAGTCGTGCTGGCCCGGCCCCGGATCGTTACCGGCAACTCGGTGATCATCGAACACCTGCCGGGGCTTTACTCCCTCTATTATCACCTGGACGCGATTCACGTGGACGAAGGCGCGATGGTGGAGACCGGCGCGCTCCTGGGCGAGTCCGGCGCAACCGGTCTGGCCACCGGCCCCCACCTGCACTGGGAGATTCGGGCGGCGGGGGAAAACGCCGACCCGGACGCTTTCATGGCCCGTCCCATCCTTGACAAACCCGCGCTTTTAGATAAACTATACCCAGGAGCCGCCGCTGATGCGCGTTAGAGTATTCAGCGCCGCCCTCAGAACGATACGAAGGAGCGTTAAGTTATTCTGCGCTGCCCTCGGAATGATACAGAGGGGCGTTGAGTTATTCTGCGCTGCTTCAGAACGATACGAAGGAGGTGATTTGTTTGGCGCATATCATCGTGGATGATAACGAGGTGCTTGAAAAGGCGATTAAACGCTTTAAGCGGATGGTAGAAAAAGAAGGTATCATTCGTGAGTACAAAAAACGTGAATATTTTGAAAAGCCCTCCACCGTTCTCAACCGGAAAAAGAAGGCAATTCAACGAAAACTGCTCAAAAAATCCCGCAAGGGCAAATCAGATTATTAATCTTTGCGCTCTCTGTGGCGGCGCTGTCCCTGTTTTTGCCCGGTTGTCAAACCGCTGGCTGGCAAAGCGCGGGGACCGCGCCCTCCAAGGCCGTTCTCCAGGCCGCCGGCCCGGAGGCAATTCACCCTGAGTGGATTCCCTTTGCGGCGGGGCTTGATTTCTTCGCGGGCCGCGTGAAGACCCCCCGGCTGGAGTTTTGGGCGCTGCGCGTGGACCTGTCCAGGCCGGAATTGCGGATCGTAGTGAACGGCGCCCAGGCCGAGGCCAACCCGCCGGGCCATATTCCCAGTACGACGGTCAGCGGTTTTGTGAAGCGCTACGGCTGTATCGCGGGGCTCAACACGAATCCCTTTAGCCCGGTGTCCGGGCGGGTGGGCGAAGACCGGCGCATCGACGGGATTGCGGTTTCGGACGGCTATGCCGCGGCCCTTCCCAATCCCGCGTTTGACGCGCTGGTGTTCTACAGAGACGGGCCCCGCGCCGCCATCGTGCGCCAAGCGGACGTGGACGCCGAAGCGCTGCGGCGGATAGAACACGCTGCGGGCGGGTTCCATATAGTGCTCCAGCAGGGTGAACTTTCTGAACGGGTGAGCGGGTCCGGCAAGAACCAGCCCCGGCATCCCCGGAGCGCGGCAGGCGTATCCGCCGATGGGAATGTCCTCTACCTGCTGGCAGTGGACGGCAGGCGCCCCGGCAGTGTGGGCGCCACCGAGGCGGAGCTTGGGCTCATCCTCCGGCAATTGGGGGCGTTCTGGGGTCTGAATTTCGACGGCGGCGGCTCAACGGCGCTGGTACTGCGGGACGCGAGGGGCCGGGTCAAGGCGGTCAATATTCCCATTCACCGGCAAATCCCCGGCTGGGAGCGGGGCGTGGCAATCTGCCTGGGAATCGCCCTCGCTGATTAGGCGGGGGGACCGCGCTGCCCGCTCCCTGGACAGGGCACGGCTGCCCAGCATACAAACACGGCAAAAATTTGAACAGGCTCTAACGTTTACTCCGCCTTCGCGTTACTCAATGCGCTTTCCCAAATATTTCCCCGTGGAATTGAGGGGACGCAGAAATCCCCCCGCAAAACAGCCGAAAATAATACCAGCAATGACCAAGGAAGAAATCATCAGCGCCGCCCCGTCCGCGCCGGGGTGCTATCTGTTCAAAGATAAATTCGCCCATGTCATTTACGCG
>JAITHH010000275.1 GCA_031280065.1 Treponema sp.
TCAAATTCAGCTTCCGCACCAGGGCGTTGAAAAGGGCCTCGCACTCCTTGTCCGTGCCCGGATTGAACAGCGTCAGCCGCTCCTCCAAAAGGCCCCGGCGCTTCAAATATGCCGGAATACGGTCGGGCCGGCTGGTGATGAAAAACCAGATGAGCCTGCCCCGGTACTCCCTGCCCATCAAGCCGGAAACCTGGGCGATAAACCGCCCGGATGAATATCCGCCGGATGAACATCCGCCCGCCGCGTTTTTCAGGAACAGGTCAGCGTCATCAACGAGCGCCGCCGCCGGAGCCATCGCAATGAGGATGTTCAGCGCCTTTTCCAGAATCGCCGGAGCGCACCCCTGTTGCCGGGAAAGGTTGAGCCGCGCCAGGGGAATACCGGCTTCCGCCGCAAAGGCCCGCACCATAAAACTCTTCCCGGTTCCGCCGGGCCCGGCAATCAGATAGCCTGCGGGGAGCATATCAGGCCGCCCCATCTTCACGGCGCGGACGGCGTTCTTCAGGCGTTTCTTAACAAAGCTGTGCCCCGCCGCATAGGAGAGGGCCGGGCCGGTCTGGGGAAAGTCCAGGAGCCCCAGGGTTTCACGCTCGATCAGCTCCTTCTTCCGCTGCCGCACATACTCCAGCGTGAGGGGCTTGGTTTCCCCGGAACCCTCCGAAACCAGGCGGTTCAGGCTGACCAGACTGAGCCCGCCGGTTGCCGCCGCGGCCCGCTCTGGGCTCACGCCGTTCCCCAGGAAGAGTTTCCCCTCGCGCTCCTGCCGGCGCAAAAACGCCGTCCGCAGTTCCTCATTGGGCAAGGGGATATGCACCTTCACCACTGCGGGGGAATCCGTCAGCAGCGGGGCAATACCGTCCAGGTTTTCCGCCAGGAGGAGGATCGAAACATCGCCCTGGGTAAAGGCCGCGTCCCAGGCCCAGCGGCTCAACGTTACCAGGATTGAGCGATCCCCGCCGGAAAGTCCGCCCAAGTCCCCCGCAGGCGCGATGGTTTCCGCATAGTCCACGATCAGCACAATCCGGCGCTTTTCCCGCTGGTCTTGCAGAATCTTGAACAGGATGTACTTTTCCAGGAAGGCAAAGCTCTTGACCGGATCGGCGGCGATGAATTCAGCCGGTTCCGCGTCCGGGCAGCGCTGTTTGAGCGCGGCGATATAGTCGCGGGCCAGGGACTCGGCGCCGAAACTGACCCCGCCTGAGCGGTCGTAGTAGATGATGATGTCTTCGCCGCTAAAGAGCGCATCGGAGATGTAGTCCTGGAGCCGGGCGAAGAGATACTCGTCATCCCTGGAGGTATAGGGGAAGAAATCGCGGATGTTGCCGTGGAGGATGTAGAGATTCGCGGTTTTTGAGCCGTATTGATGGGCGAATTCCCGCGCCCAGGCCGGCAGCGCTTTCATAAGCCCCTTATCCGGCGGCGGAAGCCGCGCTTTGTATTCGCTCCTCGATTTGTTCCTGGACGATCTTCGGGTCCGCACGGCCTCCGGTCTTCTGGAGTACCTTGCCAAGGAGGAAGGCGCGGAGGGTTTGACGGCGTTTGGGGTTAGCGGCGGCGGCGGCTTCGGCAAAGACCGCCGTTTCCTCCGCATAAACCGCTTTGACCGCCCCGGCAATGACCGCCGGATCGGAGATGAGTTCCCAGCCCCTCGCTTTGATGAGTTCCTCCGGGTCCTGATCCGAGGCGATGACCGCTTCCAGGGCTTCCTTGGCGTTTTTGGTGGAGAGCCGCCCCCGGCTGACCGGGACAACAATACCCGCCAAGCGCCGGGGCGTAAGGCGGAAGGCGGGGAGGTCCACGGGGGAAAGTCCGTCCCGGGCCAGGATGCGCTTGACATCGGTGAGGAGGCAGTTGGCGATCCGGGTTGCGGCGTCTTTGACATCGAGTCCGGCTTCCCGTGCGGCGGCGACTGCGGCTTCAAAGTAATCGGCTTCCGCCTTCTCATCGCAGATCAGGTCTGCCTGCTCCTCGCCCAGGCTGTAGTCCGTCATCATCCGCCGGATACGCGCCTGGGGCAGTTCCGCCAGGGAATCTTCCACGGTTTTGAGGAAGTCCGCGCCAGGCACGAAGACCGGCAGGTCCGGTTCGGGGAAGTAGCGGTAGTCCTGGGCGTTCTCCTTGGTCCGCATGGGCAGGGTTTCATCCCGGTTCTCGTTCCAGAGCCGGGTTTCCTGTACCACGGTCTTGCCCGCGTCCAGCAATTCCCCTTGCCGGGCGATCTCGTAGTTCAGGGCCAGCTTCACAAAACGGGACGAGTTGAGGTTCTTGATCTCCACCTTCCTGCCCAGGCCCTTGCCGGGGAGGTTGATGGATACGTTGGCATCGGCGCGGAGGGAGCCTTCTTCCATATTACCGTCGCAGACTCCCAGATAGCGCACCATACGGCGGAGCTGGCGGATGAAGAGTTCCGCCTCCTCCCCGGTTTCCATATCCGGTTCGGTAACGATCTCCAGCAGGGACACCCCCGCGCGGTTGTAGTCCAGCAGGGACACCGAGCCGGTGTGAATCATCTTGCCCGCATCCTCTTCCAGATGACATTCCTTGATCCGCACCTGCTTTTTGACGGGCTTGCCCCCCGCGCCCCTGCCTTCAAGCTCCACACAGCCGTCCTGTCCCAGGGGGGAGGCGAACTGGGAAATCTGGTAGTTCTTGGTCATGTCGGGGTAGAAGTACTGCTTCCGCTCGAACCAGGTCTTTTCGGGTATCCGGCAGCCCAGGGCGCGGGCCACGGTACAGCCCATGCGCATGGCCTCGATGTTGAGGCTTGGCAGGACCCCCGGATAGCCCATGCATACCGGGCAGATGTGGGTATTCGGCGCGTCCCCAAAGGACGAGGGGCAGTCGCAGAAAACCTTGCTTTTGGTGAGGAGGTGGATGTGCACCTCCAGTCCGATGAACGGCTGATAGGTCATGGCTGGCTCCAAAACGCTTTGAATCCCGGCGGACGGGGGAAGGGATGGGCCGCTTCGTAGGACTCGGCAATGGACAGGAGGGTTCCCTCGCTGAACGCCCGGCCCAAGAGCTGAACTCCCACAGGCAGCCCGCCTTCCACGGAGGCGGGGAAGGACAGGGCCGGAAGGCCCGCAAGGTTGGCGCAGCAGGTGTAGAGGTCCGCCGCTTTCTGGGCAAAGGGGGACAGCGCGGCGTCTCCCCGGCCAAAGGCCCTGGTGGGGAAGACCGGCATGAGGATAGCGCCGCAGGGCGGGGGAGTCTCGTCAGCGGCGCAGTCCGCACCGCCCAGGAGCGCTTCAAAGCTCCGGGTGATACCGGCGCGGATGCGCTGGGCGCGGAGGTAGTAGCGATCCTGGAATCCCGACCGCAGCACGAAAGTCCCCAGGAGGACGCGCAGTTTGACTTCCGGCCCGAAGCCCGCTTCTCGGGCCTTGTCGATGAGGCTATCGGGGTTTTCCGCCCAATCGGGCCGCCTGCCGTAGCGGATGCTGTCAAAGCGGGCCAGATTGGCGCTGGCTTCGGCGGCGGCGATGGTGTAGTAGGCGGGCACTCCGTACTTGAGGCTTGGAATGTCCACCTCCGAAAGCTGATAGCCCAAGGCGGACAGGTTGGCCTTGGCGGTTTCAAAGCCCTGGCGCACTTCATCTTCCAATGCGGCGGCCTGGGCCGCGGCTTTCAGGGCTTCGCTTTCTTCCACGGCCCCGGCAGCGGCCCGGGCGATGGTCTCCGGGGAAAGCACCCCGATGACGCAATTCCCGGCGGCTGAACGGTCAAGGGGGGGCGCTGAC
>JAITHH010000203.1 GCA_031280065.1 Treponema sp.
CCGTAACGGTATTCAGTCTTCGGGCATACCCGGCAGGATAAGACCGCCGTCGAGCTTGACCGTATTGCCGGTCATGTAGGCGGCCTCGTCTGAGGCAATGTAGCGTACCAGATAGCCGACTTCGCGGGGCGTACCCTTCCGGCCCAGAGGAATCCGTGGGGCGAATGTCCCTGCGGCAAGCGCTTGAGGGTCATAGTTCCCCCGCACAGCGGTTGCCCCCGGAGCGACGCAGTTGACGCGAATGCGGTGTTTGGCCATGTCCAGGGCCATGGACTCGGCGGCCCGGTTCAAGGCTGCTTTGAGCCCCCCGTAGAGCGCGTCTTCTGGATAGGCCCGGATGCCCCTGGTGGAGGTGATGAAGATGATGTTTCCCGGAACTCCGCGCGCGGCCATGTCGTTTGCCGCTGCCTTGGCGCAGAGCATATAGGAGCGGAAATTAAGCCCATACACGAAATCAATTAGATCAGGGTCCAGGTTCAGCAGGCCGTTATGGCGCGTAAGCCCCGCGTTGCACACCAGCAGGTCCACCCCTCCCAGATCGCCGATAGCACGGGCGCTCACCTGTGCGGGGACTTCCCGTTCCTCCAGGGACGCCTGGTAATAAAAACAGCGCCGGCCTTTGGACTCAACCTGCCGCCGCAGGGCTTCAGCTTCTTCCTCATGGGTATGGAAGGTAAAGGCAATATCATAGCCCGACTCTGAAAGCACCTGGACGATTCCCGCGCCGATGCCCCGGCTGCCGCCGGTAATAAAGGCGTTTTTACTCATCGTCTTCCTCCTTCGCGTATTGAATAGGCTCTAAGGCGTGTTGACGGTCCCGTCGGGGAGGCGGGTCTGCGTCCAGCGGGTGATTTCGGTACGGCAGGGATACCGGGCGGCCAGCTTCTCGTTGAGGTCAATACCGAGGCCCGGACTGCTGTTGGCATAGACATACCCGTCCCGCAGTTCAGGACTGCCGGGGAAGACCTCCTGCGCCGCGCCGCTGATACCGCTCCATTCCTGGATGCCGAAGTTATGGCAGACCAGATCCAGGTGAATATTCGCCGCGTGGCCCACCGGGGAAACATCGCCGGGGCCGTGCCAGGCAGTGCGGATACCGAATTGCTCGCAGAAGATCGCCAGTTTCCGCGCCGGGGTAATGCCACCGATCTGGCTGATATGCACCCGGATAAAATCGATCAGCCGTTCGGTAATCAGGAAACTCCATTCTTTGGGATTGTTGTAGAGTTCCCCATTGGCGATGGGCGTGGCGCATTGGCTGCGGATCATTCTGAACCATTCCCCCTGTTCAGGGGACAGCAGGTCTTCCAGAAAGAAAAGTTTGAAGGGCTCCAGCTCTTTAGCAAGCCGCACCGCGGCGATGGGGCTTAAACGCTCATGGACATCGTGGAGCAGTTCAAATTCACCGCCCAGCTTTCCCCGGATATGTTCAAAGAGACGGACCGTATCCCGCATATACTGGTCCGGATCATAGTAGGCCCCGTCCGGCGCGCCTGCGGGCTTACAGAGATGCCCGGCCTTGCCGCCGTAGCCTCCCCACTGGATACGGATATGCCGGACGTTCTGTTCCAGGAATTCCGCGGCCCGCCGCTCCACATCTTCCAGGGTTTTGCCGTCAGCATGACGGTATACCGCCGCCGCGTTCCGGGAACGCCCTCCAAGCAAATCGTAGAGCGGCATCCCGGCGAGTTTACCCTTGATGTCCCAGAGCGCCATATCCGCCCCGGAAATCGCGTTATTTGTAACCGGGCCGTTCCGCCAGTAGGAATTGTTATTCATAAGCTGCCACAGGCCCTCGATTTCCCCCGCGTCACGTCCAGCCAGCAGGGGATCCAAGTATTCCTCTACCATACATTGCACCGCCTTCTCGCGGTAGGCAAAGGTAGCGCAGCCCAAGCCGTACAATTCCGGCTCGGAAGTCTCCACTTTCACGACAATAAGGTTGATTCCCGCCGGCGCGGTCAGGATGGCCCGCACCTTGCGTATGGTAACGCCGGTTTTCGGCATAACGCTCCTCCTCACGGTTCATATAAATATACCGAAGCATACCAAAGATCATATACTTATGCAAGCGTTTTCATATCAATATTGCTTTTTTCCCTAGTATGATATATTATTTATATCAATACTGATGAGGATAGCATGAAAACACAGCCCTATTACCGCCACGTCTATGATTTTCTCCTTGACGCCATAAAAACGGGGAACCTTGCGCCGGGGGATAAGCTGCCTGCGGAAAAAGAGCTCTGTGCGCAGTTTAGTATAAGCCGGATCACCAGCAAGCGGGCCTTGGAACTGCTGACAGAACAGGGCTATGTTACCCGTTTTCCCGGTAAAGGCTCGTTTGTCGCCAAGCAGCTCCCCCCGTCAGACGGCGTTTCTCGCGGCCTCTCCCGTGATTCCCGCACTATCGGCTATGTGGTTTCCGATTTTAGCGACAATTTCGGGACCAGATTGCTCTTTACGATAGAACAGGTCTGCCGGGAATTGGGCTACAGCCTGATCCTCAAACGCTCGCGGGATTCGGTTAGCGAGGAAGCCGCCGCCATTGCCTCGCTCATCGCCCTGGGGGTGGACGGCCTGCTGGTACTCCCCATTCACGGGGAGTATTACAACGAGGAAATCCTCAAACTCATACTGGCCAAAAAGCCGCTGGCCTTTGTGGATCGCAGGATGCGGGGTCTTTCGGCGCCTTCGTTCTCGACCGATAACACCGCCGCGGCGCGTACCGGCGCCGAGTATCTGCTGAATCTCGGCCACCGGAATATCGCCTTTTATTCCGGGCCCATAAAAAACACCTCCACCGTCGAGGATCGCCGTAATGGTTTTGTTGACGCCTACGCGGGCAAGGGAATTCCCATCAATGAGGGGCTTTTCTGTACCAGCCTGATC
This sequence comes from Treponema sp., assembly GCA_031280065.1. The sequence goes on from JAITHH010000203.1 coordinate 2,893, forward strand.
AGTCCCTGGACGTACCCTTTTTCGGAAAAAAACTACGTGGCCCAGGACATCGAAAAGGTAAAGGCGCATCTTGCGGAACACCCGGAGATCAGCGCCGCGTTTGCGGCGGAATACAACATGGCCGTCATTGTCAGGGCTGCCGCAGAGGGTCTGGGCCGGAACATTCCCGGTGATTTTTCCATTCTCACCTTTGATTCTCCCCCGTCCATCACGGGGATACCGCTATTCACCCATCTCCTGCAAGACGAGGAGGCAATCGGCAGAAACGCGGTAGAGGCGCTGCACGCCATGATCTCCGGGCAGGCGGATTGCGCTGCCCAGCCCTCCCCGCTGGAGGCGGTGATCTTCCCCGCAGCCCTCATACCGGGCCTGTCTACTCATGCTCTGCGGAGCGCCGCGCTTTAGCCGCTCACAGGGAATCGCCTGTATGAAGGGGGGACCGGGGGCGTGGGGGCACTCGGACGCAAGCCAGCGTAGCGTCCAGCCCCGCAGAGAGCCGTGTACCCTGTTTACTCAAGCAAGCCCGCAAAGTGTACAGATGGGTATGCTCCGGGCATAGTCGAATAGGCTCAGAGTGAAGACGGGTACACTCAGAGAATAGTCGAATCAGCTCAGAGCGAAGACGGGTATGCTCCGGGCATAGTCGAATAGGCTCAGAGCTGAGACGGGTATGCTCCGAGTGTAGTCGAATAGGCTCAGAGTGAAGACGGGTATGCTCCGAGTGTAGTTGAATAGGCTCAGAGCTGAGACGGGTTTGTTTGAGGGGAGCGGCGGAGGCGGCTGTGAAGGTCAATGGGCGGTTAGAGCGGCGGTCAGGCGGTCTTCGGGGGCGATGATGGCGCGGCCTGCGGCGAGGCTCCGGCGGACGTCGATCAGGCGCTGGTTGGAGGAGCCGCGGAAGCGCAGGTCAGGGTCCCGCAGGGCTATGATGAAGGGGCCGTCTACGATGATGCCGCTGGCGTTAATCAGGCGGCGCCAGTCAGGGCGGTTCGCGGACCGTAATTCTTCCCAGCGGAAGCCG
>JAITHH010000332.1 GCA_031280065.1 Treponema sp.
CGCGTATCTGCGGGAACAAGGACTCGCCGTAACCGATATTTCGGCGCTCACCGGCTTTCCCGAATGTTTGGATGGACGGGTCAAAACCCTGCACCCGGCGGTACATGCGGGGATTTTGGCCCGGCGCGGCGACCCGTCCCACCTTGAAACCCTGGAGCGGCTCAAACTGGGAACCATCGACCTGGTGTGCGTCAACCTCTACCCGTTCTTTGAGAAAGTCCAGGCCGGCCTCTCCCCTGCGGAAACCAGCGAGTTCATCGACATCGGCGGCCCGGCCATGCTGCGCTCCGCCGCGAAAAACTGTCAGGATGTGCTTGCCCTCACCAGCCCTGCCGATTACCCCGAAGTGATTCAGGGTTTGCGGGCTGGAGGCGTTCCCCTGGAACTCAGAAAACGCCTGGCCGGAAAAGTCTTTGCCCTGACCTCCGCCTATGACGCCGCCGTTGCCCGCTATCTCTTGGACGAAGACTACCCCGGCTATTGGCCCCTGTCCCTCAAGAAAGCCCAGACCCTGCGTTACGGCGAGAACAGCCACCAGAGCGCGGCCCTCTACCTTAACGCCGGAAAACCCGGAGCGCTAGGCGCAATGGAACAGCTTCACGGCAAGGAATTGAGTTACAACAACATCCGGGACTTAGACCTCGCCTGGAAAGCGGCCTGCGCCTTTGGGTTTCCCGGAATCCCCCCGCTGGGAGCGGCGGACCTCCAGGCTCTGGGCCTGACAGACCCCTGTGCGGACGCGGGCGTCAGTTGCGTCGCGGTGAAGCACAACAGCCCCTGCGGTATTGCCCTGGGAGCCACCCTTGCCGAGGCCTACGCCAAGACCTACGCCTGCGATCCGGTCTCGATCTTCGGCGGCATCGTGGCTTGCAATACTACCGTGGACGCGGCCACCGCGGAAAAGCTGGCGGAACTCTTCCTGGAGATCGTTGCGGCCCCAGACTTCGAGGAAGACGCCCTGGCCCTCCTCAAAAAGAAAAAGAACCTCAGAATCATCCGCGCCCGCGCCGCGCCCCAGGAATCATGGGAATACGCTTCCGTGGACGGCGGCCTTCTGGCGCAAAGCGCGGACAGGAAGCTCCTGGAGCAGTGGGAACTGGTTACCAAGACCGCGCCCGCTCCCGGCGATATACCCGGTATGATCTTCGGCATGAGGGCGGTGAGTTTCGTCAAGTCCAACGCCATTGTCGCGGTAAAGGACCTGGCTGCGGCGGGTATCGGCGGCGGGGAGACCAACCGCATCTGGGCTGCGGAACTCGCCCTCAGCAGGGCCGGGCGCGTCGGCGGAAAGCCCCGTGTGCTGGCCTCAGACGCCTTCTTCCCCTTCCCGGACGTGGCGGAAGCGGCGGCGGCGGCGGGAATCAAGACCATCGTCCAGCCGGGCGGCTCGGTGAACGACCGGCTTTCAATCGAAGTCTGCGACCGGCTGGGCATCGCCATGGTCTTTACCGGGACCCGCCACTTCAAACATTGACGGACCATGAAGCAGCGGCAGCTCTTTTCTATTATATATGAAGATGAATTTCTGGCGGCAGTGAATAAAGCGCCGGGTCTTGCCGTGGGGGGCGACCGCTGGGACAGCTCCAAGGAACGGCTGGACCGGCTTCTGTCTGACCAGATGGGCAGGGTGTATACGGTACACCGCATTGACCAGGACACGTCGGGCCTGGTGGTATTCGCCAAAGACCGGGAAACCCACGCCTGGCTGTCCGGGGCCTTTGAGACCCGGCGTGTAGAGAAGCGCTACATTGCCGTGGTGCATGGCCGCGTTTCCTGGTCCGAGACAAACTGCGATGTGCCCCTGGTTCCCAATGGGGACAAGCTGCACCGGACGATCATCGACAAGTACCGGGGGAAGAAGTCCCTGACCCGCTTCCGCTCCCTGGGCGGCGCGGGGAATTACGGCGTGGTGGAGGCTCTGCCGCAGACGGGCAGAACCCACCAGATACGGGTGCATTTGGCGAGCCTGGGGCATCCGGTTGTCTGCGATGCGCTCTACGGTTCCGCTTCCGGCATTGAGGGGGTGTACCTCTCGTCTTTCAAGCGGGGATGGAGGGGGGAGCGCCTGGATGAGCGTCCGCTGCTTGGGCGGCTGGGGCTTCACGCGGCTTCGCTGGCGCTGCCCGCCCGCCGGGGCGGGGAAGCGGGGCTTACCATTGAGGCGTCGCTGTTCCGCGACATGGCGGCCCTCCTTACGCAAATCGAGAAATGCGGGACGATTAACGATTAAGAGGCTTTTACTATAGGCCGCGCACCGCTCAGGCTAAAGCCTTCGCGCATATGTAAGAGCATGGGGGATTACGAGCGCTACGCCGTGCCGCAGTACTGGGTCAACGCCCTGCGGGCGCGGTTGTTGGGCGGGGGCAAAACGCGCAAGCGTTTTGACGGAGCACCGTTGCGGAGATGCCCGGAGGCCCGAAACAGGATGTTGAGGGCCGCAGGGGAACCCCCGCAGAGGGCTTTTACTATAGGCCGCGCACTGCTCAGGCTAAAGCCTTCGCGCATATCTGAGAGCATGGGGGATTACGAGCGCTACGCCGTGCCGTATCGCTGGGTCAACGCCCTGCGGGCGCGGTTGTTGGGCGCCCCCACTGCAAGAGCAGCCTGGACGCAGGAACATAAAACCCGCTATACTTACCCATCATTCGATACCAGACAAGAGAGGAACAGATGATACGAGGCGGCGATATTGTTAAAGGAAGCTGTTTGTTGCAGAAGGGGCAGCCCTTCATCGTG
>JAITHH010000062.1 GCA_031280065.1 Treponema sp.
CAGCCGTTTAATTGATAGCGGTACATGAGGACATGCTTTTCCCGTTCTTTGAGCCGGTCCAGACAGCGCATGGTATCGTCCTGGAAGGACTTCCGCAGCAAGGCCCGTTCGGGGCTGTAGGTATAGTCCTCATGGAGGTCCGCGACCGAAGCGGCAGTCTCGCCCTCCCCGTTCTCCATGTCCAGCGATATGATCCCGTTGGTCATGCTGAGGATATAGGCCACTTCCTTCATGGGAACGCCGATATAACGGGCGATTTCCTCGACCGAGGGCTGGCGCGTCAAGGTTTGGCTCAAACCATGGAAGGCGCGCTGTACCTTTCTAAAAATTTCTTCTTTCCGGTGGGGCAGCCGGATAACGCGGCTTTTATTCGCCAGATACCGCAGGATGGATTGGCGTATCCACCAATTGGCGTAGGTTGAAAACCGGACGTTCCGCTTGTGGTCAAATTTGACCGCGGCCCGCATCAGCCCGATATTCCCTTCCTGGATAATGTCCATAAAGTGAACTTCGGCGGATATATAGGCTTGGGCGATCTTCACCACCAGCCGCAGGTTCGCTTCCACCAGCTTTTTCTGGGCCGCGTCATCGCCCTGTTGAATACGTATGGACAGCGCCTGTTCTTCTTCAAACGTCAGCAGCGGGATTGCCTTGATTTGGTTGAAGTAATGCTGTAATAGATCGTCATGGCTGACGGCCGTTGTCTGCTTTTTCATGGTCCCTCCTGTAGGTCAGCATGTACTTTATAGCAATTTCCATGCCAAGCTCTGTTGCCCCGGAGTTAGATGGTAATTCATGGCGGCATAAGGATTTAGAGGCGGCATGGGTTTTTTGCTGTTTAGAGGCGCGGTTTTTGTATGTAATTTTAGACAGCGGTTCGTATAAAACGTATAACGAGGGGGGCTGGGGTAACTGCGTGGTGCTGCGGCGCCGCAGAGAGTATCAGCGGGATGATACGCGGGCTTGGTGTGAAGGCACAACTCAACCGAACCACGGAAGACACGGAAGGGACGCGGAAAGGAAGTCCTTTTCCGTGGTAAAAAAACAGTTACCAGGGGAACCGCAGATTACACGGATGAAAAGGATAGCACAGATGAGTAGAAACACCATCAGCGTCGAACCGAAGGTTCGCAATCTGTGTGTATCTGTGCCATCTGCGGTTAAAAAGAACAGTTGCCAGGGGAACCGCTGATTACGCAGGGGTAGCGGAAAGGTTGACCGCTGTCGCGGTCAATCAGAAAAGCAGGCTTTGGAGCGAGGGGGGCTTGCCCCCGCCTTACGAACCATTGCCAAAAGAGAGACGCTTGTTATATAGTATACAAAGATAGGGAGGGACGACAGGGAGGACCTACTATGGCAGAAAACGAAGGTATCGTTTATATCGACTGGGACGATGGACTTAAGCGCGTGATGAATAATCTCAAACTTTATATCCGCCTCTTAGATAAATTTAAGGCCGGGACGAATTTGAATGATCTGTCCGCCGCCCTCGCGGCAGGAGATTACGAGAAAGCCCAGGCCGCCGCCCATACGGTTAAGGGAGTCGCGGCGAACCTTTCGCTCATGGAACTGTACAAACAGGCGCTGGGCGTGGAGGAACAGATCAAGGCCCAGTCGGTTAAGCCCGGCGCTTTTGATGCTTTGAACGCCTGCTTTACCGAAACCCTCGTGAGTATTGATAAGGCAATAGCAGACCATGTTTGAATTTGATACCCAGCCCGCCGTCCTGGTCGTGGACGACATTGATATGAATGTGATGATCCTCGAAGAGATACTTACCGGCGATTATCATATTCTTACCGCTAATAACGGGAAAGAAGCCCTGGATATACTGCGGAATTCCTCCGCGCTGCCCAAGATCATCCTGCTGGACGTGATGATGCCCGAAATGTCCGGGCGGGAAATGTTCGAGATCATGAAGGCGGACGGTACGTTTAAGCGGATTCCGGTTATCTTTATCACCGCCGAAAACGATTCTGAAAGTGAACTCCTGGCCGCCGGTGCGGTGGACTTTATCTCCAAGCCTTTCAAGCCGGAGATCGTCAAGCTCCGCGTACGGAACCAGATCGCTTTGAAAAATTACAGCGACAGCCTGGAGATCATGGTTGCCGAAAAGACCGCCGAGGCGACCAAAACCCTCGACAGCGCCCTCCAGGGGCTGGCAAATGTGATTGAACACCGGGACCTTGAGTCCGGCGAGCATGTCAAGCGGACGCAACTGTACGTGAAGGCTTTGACCGACTACATCATAAGCAGCGGTTCATCCTACGCCGCCGAACTCCAGGAACTCCAGCCCGACATCATCATGAAGTCCATGGCCCTCCACGACGTGGGGAAGATCGCCATTCCCGACCGCATCCTCCTCAAACCGGGCCGCCTGGACGCCGAAGAGTACGAGATCATGAAGACCCATACCACCAGGGGCAAGGAAATCATCGGCGAACTGGGGGACGTGAACACGTCGCTCTACCTCAAGCACTGCGAGGATATTTGCTACGGCCACCACGAGCGCTGGGACGGCAAGGGCTATCCCCGGCAGCTCCAGGGGCTGAATATTCCCCTGCCGGCCCGGCTGGCGTCCTTGGCTGATGTCTATGACGCGCTGGTCTGCGCCCGGGTCTACAAGGCGGCCATGCCCTATGAAGAGGCGATACAGATCATCGCCGATGGCCGGGGTACGCAGTTCGATCCGGAGATCACCGACGCGGTGGTCCATATCCAGGATCACCTCAAGCAAATATCCCAGCAATACCAGTAATAAAACCGCAGCCTAAAAACGCACGAGCCCCCGGGACGGTGAACAGCCCGTTTTGGGGGGCTTTGTGCCGGATCGAATGGAGCCTCATGCTGAATATCACCCAGAGGCCATGCGCGGCGGGAAGGACGGCTGAATTTCCCGCATGACTAGCCGGACAACATGGAAAATCCCCCCTGTTTTATGGTAGAATAAAAGCAGATGGTTCAGTTTGTCTTAAAAAAGTTAGATACAGCGGGACAGTATTTTGTTTTCCTGGCTGAAACGCTGCGGTATTTGACGCGCCGCCCCTTCCGTATTGGTCAATATGCTCTGGAAATCGAGCGTTTGGGGGTGAATTCCGTGCTGATCATCCTCCTGTCCGGGGGCGCGATGGGGATGATCTTCTCTTTGCAGATGGTGGCCCTGCTCCAGCCCTTCCAGGCGGAGATCGGAACCGGCGCGGCGGTCGCTATCGCCCTGGCACGGGAACTGGCGCCGATTATCACCACCTTGATGCTCATCGCCAAGAACGGGTCCGCCATCGCCGCGGAACTGGGAACCATGCAGGTAACGGAGCAGGTGGACGCCCTGGAGTCAATGTCCATCAGCGCCCTGCATTACCTCGTCCTGCCCAAAGTCGCGGCCTCGGTGCTGGCCTTCCCCGTCCTCACCCTGCTGGCCAACGTCATCGGCACGCTCGGCGCTTACGCCGTCTCCGTCCTCCTCTACGCCATCGACTCCGCCAGCTACCTCGACTACCTCTTCGGCTTTCTCAGCCCCCGTGACGTGTACATCGGACTCGTCAAAGCGGCGCTCATGGGCTTTATCGTGTCTACCATCTGCTGTTTCCACGGTCTCCATACCTCCCAGGGGGCCAAAGGAGTTGGAGACAGCGCGACAAAGGCGGTTGTCGTCTCCTCGGTATCGATCCTGGTAACGGATTACTTCCTCACCACCTTTATGCTGCGGATCATCTATTCATGAGGCCCATCATCCGTACCCAAGGCTTGAACAAGACGTTTAATAATCACGCGGTGCTCAAAAATGTGAATCTCTCCATCCCGGAAAAGTCAGTCTGCGCCATCATCGGCCAGAGCGGTACGGGAAAAAGCGTGCTGCTCAAGACGATTCTGGGTATGCTGAAGCCCGACGGCGGGAAAATCTGGTTCAAAGATACCGAATTGACCGCTTTGGAGCGGGACCAGTTGATTGCGCTCAGACGGCGTTTCGGCTATTCGTTCCAGAACGCCGCCCTGTTCGACTCGATGACCGTGGGCGAGAACATCGCGTTTCCCCTGCGGGAGGTGCTGCGGGTTAAAAACCGCGCGGAGATAGCGGCGCGGGTGGCTGAATTGCTGGAATGGATAGAGCTGCCCGGCATCGAATCCAAGCGGCCCGATGAACTGTCCGGCGGGATGCGGAAGCGGGTAGGCGTGGCCCGCGCCCTGGTTATGAGGCCGGAAGTGCTGTTCTTTGACGAGCCGACTACCGGGCTGGACCCGGTCTTGTCGGAGACCATCAATAATCTCGTGGTACGGGTCAACAAGGAGCTGGACATTACCTGCGTGATGATTACCCACGACATTCCCGCCGCGTTCCGTATTGCCGGAAAGATCGCGGTGCTGGATCAGGGGCTCATCGTGGCGGACGGAACCCCCAAGGAAATCGCCGGTTCGGATCATCCCCTGGTCAGAAACTTCATCCGCATTTCTTTTAGCGAGTTAATGGTATGACGGGACTGCGGTATATCAAGGTGGCCCTGTTCTTCATCCTCCTGGGAACCGCGGGCGGGGTGTATATCGTGCTTTCCTCGGACGGGCTGAACAGTTTTAACACGCGGCTCTACGGGGTAACGCTCAAGGACGCTTCCGGTCTTTCCACCCGTTCCAAGGTGTACCTGGCGGGCGTAACCGTGGGGAAGATTCACCAGATACGGCTTGAAGGGAACGAGGCCCATTTGCAGGTGGCGTTTCTGAGGGATGTGGAGATTCGGGAAGGGGCCCGCATTGCCCGGAAAGCATCTTCTATTCTGGGAACTTCTATCCTTACCTTGGATCCGGGGCCGGAATTCACCCCGCTGATCCCCGAAGGGGGCAGCATCGATTCGGATCAAAGCGCCAAGGATATGAACGCGGTCATCGACACGGTGCAGGACCTGGGCGGCAAAATCAGTCTGCTGGCAGCGGAACTGCAAAGCAACCAGCTCCAGCTCGTGAGCGCGACCCTGGAGAGTTTCCGTTCTATCGCGGAGAAGCTCAACGTCCGCTCCGATGAGGAGCTTGCGCGGGTCTCCCGGATTCTGGAATCCACGGCGCTCATCACGGAACGGGCCCAGCGGCTTCTGGAAAACCGCGAGGATGATCTGGAAGGCGCGGCGGCGGATATACGCGCCGCCCTGGAGAATATCAAGGCGATCACCGCTGATATTCGGCAGGGGCGGGGGAATATCGGGCAGCTGCTCTATGACGACCGGTTCTACAGCAACATGGTCTCGATTTCCGAAAAGACTGACGCGGCGCTGGACAAGCTGGAAGACGCGCTGGATTCGGTCCATTCGGTGGCGGGCAATGTAAACGGGGTGGTAAGCAGCGCGGGGGAGATTCTGGACCGGGCCAACGGCATGGGCGTGATGCTGGATACCCAGGCCCGCTACAATATGCTGGCCGGAACCATGCAGGCGGGCGCGTCTCTCCGGCTTGAACCCGCCTCCAACGACCGCTGGTACCGGATCGGCGTTTCCACGGCGCCGAACGGAATTGTCTCCCGCTCGGTCAAGGAGATTGCCTCCAGCGGCGGGGGCGTGCGGGAGGAGATCACCGAGACCCGCTATACGGCGGCCATAGACGCGGAGCTGGCCCGGCGTTTCGGGCCGCTGACGATCCGGGGCGGTCTTTTGGAAAGTACGGCGGGGATTGGCATTGATATTCAGCCGCTCCGCTGGGTGGGGTTTTCCGGCGAGGCGTTTGACTTTAAGAAAGGTGAAGCGCCGAATCTGCGGACAAGCCTGACGGTCTATCCTTTCTTTGATCCCCAGAGTAACAAGCCCTGGAATTGGCTCTATATCCGGGGCGGGGTCAGTGATGTGCTGCGAGACGAGCGGGATGTGTTTATCGGCATGGGGCTGCGTTTTGCCGACCGCGAAGTCCGGGGGCTGGCGGGCTTGATACCTTTGGCTAAGTAGCTCCCGCCTGATAGCAGAAATACGACAGACGGAACGGCTCAAGACAGGCTGCGGGAACAAAGCCCGGGCGCGTATCTTTACTCAAGCGCCAGCTCCGCCAGTACAAAGGCGGTATGGGTTTCACTATCGTAGCTTTGTTCGGCAACCCGGTAGGGCAGCTTTTCCAGAGACCCGGTTTTGATCAGCGACTCAAGCCTGCCGGCGGTCCCGGCGCTCTGTTCCCGCTCCAGGGTTTCTATCCGCACCCGCAGTTGTTCCGCGATATTTGCCGCCGCCGCAGCCTCCGCCATAGCCAAGGCGGTCTCCCGGCTGCCGAAGGTCTTTTCCCCCGCGGCATACAGATAGCCCGCTTTCACCGGGGACTTTAGATACCAGGGGGGATACTTGGAAAGATCGGGCTTGGGGGCGGCCTGGACCGCGGCCCTGCCTGAACGGACCAGGTTTTCAATGTCCGGGGGAATCGCCTCGTTGGGGTACTCTCCGGCGCGGATCATGGCGCCCGCATACACCTGGGGAGCGCTGCCCCCCTCTGTCCCCGTCCCCACTGTCCGGGAGAATTCTTCCAGGAAAATGCCCTCCCCTGGGGTGATCGTCCCTTCCGCGTTAAACCCGGTAGAGTAATTCGCCTGGGAGAATTCCCCCATCTCCAAAACGGTGGTTATCTCCAAGCCGAAGCTGAAACTTCCATCGGGCCGTATCATAGTAGGCCAGGGGGTAAAGCCCGCCGCTTCCCCGTCAAGCCAGCGCCAGGTGTAAAAGCCCCCCGATACCTGCGCAAGCTGCTCCCGGCCTGTTCCCGAATCGGTCATGCGGTACACCCCGTCAAACTCCGGCCCGCCCCGGGTCTGCGCGGGAAGCGGGATCAAGGTTCCCCGCACATAGACCCCAGTCAGGCTCCCATGCTC
>JAITHH010000229.1 GCA_031280065.1 Treponema sp.
GGCTATCAACCGGCTGGCGGGGTTCTACGCCATCCACCCCCTGACGGTGGAGGATATTCTGAACACAGAACAGCGGCCCAAGGTGGAGGAGTTTGACAATTACCTCTTTATCAGCCTCAAGGCCATACGGAAACAGCCTGAGGGGGAGCCCATCTTCGACCAGGTCAGCTTTGTGCTGACCGGAACCACCCTGCTCACCTTCCAGGAGATCCCCGGCGATTCCTTTGACGGCATCCGGCGGCGCATCCTGGGGAACGGCGGCAAGGTGCGGAAAATGGGCGCGGACTATCTGGCTTACACCCTCATCGACGCCGTGGTGGATGAATATTTCCTCGTCCTGGACGCCCTGGGATCAGGCATGGAGGTCTTTGAGGATCGGGCGCTGGATGAGCGGGACGCGGCCTTTACCCCCGACATCCAAACGGTGAAACAGCGGCTCCTGCGGATCAGGCGGGCCGTGTGGCCCCTGCGGGAAAGCGTGGCCCTGCTCCTGCGGCTGGATTCGCCGAAGATAAGCGCGGAACTCGATCCCTTCCTCAGAGACCTCCAGGAGAACATCATTCAGGCGGCGGAAACGGTGGAAACATACCGGGAACTTATCGCCGGGGTAATGGAAATCAACCTGTCCGCCGTGTCCAACCGGATGAGCAAGGTGATGACCGTACTCACCATTATCTCCACGATATTCATTCCCCTCACCTTCATCGTCGGGGTCTACGGCATGAATTTTCAGTATATGCCGGAGCTGGCCTCGCGCTACGGCTATCCCATCGTGTGGGGCTGCATGATCCTCATCGCCCTGGGGATGATTGTCTTCTTCAAACGCCGGCGCTGGTTTTGATGAATATCCTGCCGGTGAACGCGGATTCTATCGCCCTGGGGGCTGAGATTATCGTCCGGGGAGGGCTGGTGGCATTCCCCACGGAAACCGTCTACGGCTTAGGGGCGGACGCCCTGAACCCCGGCGCGCTGGCGCGGATTTTTGAGGCCAAGGGCAGGCCCCGCTTTGATCCGCTGATCATCCATATCGCCGCGGTTGAATCGCTGGAGAATGCCGCCGATTTGAGCCGTTTGGACCGCGAAACCCGCCGCATCCTGGACATCCTGACGCTCCGTCTGTGGCCGGGGCCCCTCACCCTGGTTCTTCCCAAACAGCCCTGGGTTCCCGGCTTGGCCACCAGCGGCCTGCCCACTGCGGCGGTCCGGTTTCCCGCCCACCCGGCGGCGCAGGAACTTATCCGCCATTCCACGGGCGTCGTGGCCGCTCCCAGCGCCAACCCCTTCGGCTACTTGAGCCCCACCAGGGCGGAGCATGTGCGGGCCCAGTTGGGAGATAAGGCCGATCTTATCCTGGACGGGGGCCGTACGCCGGTTGGGGTGGAATCGACGGTGCTGGATTTGAGCGCCGGGCCTCCCCGGATTCTCCGGCCCGGAGGCGTTTCACGGGAGCGGATCGAGGCGCTGATCGGCCCGGTGGGGCTGCCAAACGCGCCGGGAGATGGGGGCGTTCCGGCCCCGCTCGCGCCGGGGCAGTTGAAGAGCCACTATGCGCCCCGGACGCCGCTTTCGGTTTATCCGCAGGAAGTCATGGCGTCGCTGAAATTCAGTCCCCATGAGGGCTATTTGTTCTTTGACGCCCCTTCCCGCGACGCCTGGCTTGCGGGGCAGCAGGACCGGCTTGCGTCAAGGGCTTTTTCAAGTGCGGCGATCCAGACGCTTTCATTTGAGGGGAATCTCCGGGAAGCGGCGGCCAACCTGTTTGACCTGCTGCATCTGCTGGACGGTCTTGGTTTGAGTCATATCCGGGCGGAACTGGCCCCTCCGCCGGGTCTGGGACCTGCTATCAACGACCGGCTTATGAAGGCGGCAGCGCGGATTTAAACCAGAGATTGCGAATCTTCGGTTCGACGCTGATGCTGTTTCTAGCGGAAGCGGGGGGAGTAATGTGGTGTGGCGGGCGCCTGGGCCGCGCACTGCTCAGGCTAAAGCCTTCGCGCATATATGAGAGCATGGGGCATTACGAGCGCTACGGCGGGCCGCATTGCCAGGTCAACGCCCTGGCGGGCGCGTTTGTGGGCCGTCCGTTTCATCCGCGTAATCTGCGGTTCCCGGACAACCGTTCTTTTTACCGCAGATGAACACGGATGTACACAGATTACCACTGATGGGGTTTCCGTTCATCTGCGCCATCTGTTTCATCCGCGTAATCAGCGGTTCCCCTGGCAACTGTTCTTTTTAACCACGGATGAACACGGATGTACGCAGATTGACGCTGATGCTGTTTCTTTTCATCTGCGCCATCTGTTTCATCCGCGTAATCTGCGGTTCCCCTGGCAACTGTTCTTTTTACCACGGATGACACGGAAATCACGCGGAAGTGGGGGGAGTAATGCGGTGCGGCGGCGCCTGCGCCGCTCTTTGTTTTGGGTCTTTCCCCCCGCCTACCCTAGAAACAGCGTATCCCCCGGTTTGCCTTGAAGAAATACCGGATAATAATCCCCGCCCATTGAAGCGCCATACAGAGCCGCACCGTATATATGTACGGAGGTCAGCTATGACACAGAACTTACCCTCGCCCATCTCGGACTATGCCTTCGCCCTCCT
>JAITHH010000243.1 GCA_031280065.1 Treponema sp.
CCGGCCCTCACCTGCAATTCCTTGCCGAGGTCAGCCTGCTTTTCAAAAGCTCTGAAAAGCGGAGCGAAATTCTCAAAGCCTCAACCCCAGAGGAAATCCTTAAAATTCTCGCTGAATAAGGGGCCGCCGGTCCGCATGGGAGGGGAGGAGCGCCATAGTGCCGCTCTGGGATCGGCGGTTTCATTGCAAGAGGGGGCCCTTCGCAGGCCCCCTTCTTATCTTACTTAACTTAACCGATCTTTTTTAGGGCGTCGGCTGCCAGCCTTTTAACGGTACTGCTCCAGTTGGACTCCCGTACAATGCGGAGCACCGGAACTGCGGAAGATTGACCGGTATCGCCCAGGGCCGGGATAATCATCCGCGCCATCCGCTCGTCCGTCCGGGTCAACAGCCCGCTGTCCAGCCGGTCCATAATGTCCCGCAGGAATGAGGAGAGCAGTTGCGCGGACTTTTCAGTCCCCAAAAATGCCAGTGTGTTAATCGCGGGGAATTTCTCGTCCTCGCTCCCTTCCTTATAGGTGCGTTCCAAGAGCGGATAGACCGACTCGTCTTCGGTTTTGTATTGACCGATCATCCCCATAGCCAGCTTGCGCATCTCCACCAGATTCCGCCGCAGCCGGGGATCATTGGTGGTTGAACGCCAGCTTTCGGCCAGCGCCGCCACGGCAATCTCCGCCTTCTTATCGGTGGCGGCCCAGGAACGCTCGGCGGTTTGCAGCGCCTCAAACTTATCCCCATAGACATAGGCCGAACTCTTGATGACAAAGATCAGCGGCTCCGAAGGGTCCTCGAGAATCTCCGGCAGCGCCGAACGGGCCCGGCTCTTTACCCGGTCATGATACCAGCCGCTAGAGGCGAAGAACACCGGCAAATAGCCCGCCGGGTCCTTAAAATGCTCCAAGGCAATGATCGCGCCATAGGCAACCCGCTCCGCATCCTCTTTGGCCTTGATGTCAGAACGGGGATAGCTGTTCAAATCCGTCAGCAGGCGGATGATCTGGGGCAGGAACTCCTTGGCTTCCAGTTTCCCCAGGGCGATGAGGCCGGATTCCCTGACCAGCGGATTGGAGAAGTCGCTGACCGCCCTCCACACGCTGGACGCCGCCGGCTCGTACTTCTCGTCCCCGATCAGTCCGGTGAGCAGACGCACGGCGGTCTCAGCCGCCTCCAATTGCTGATTGCCCCGCACCGACGGGTACTCCCGGAGCAGCCGTTCCAGGACTATGCCGTAGAATTCACCCGCGTCCGGAATCTTCTCGTCCGCGACTCCCCGGATAATCGCCAGCTTCTCGGTGATACTCCCCGACTGGGTGTAAAATTCGAGTTCCGTTTGCAGAGAATCAGAAAGTCCGTAGAGAACCGTAACGGAAACCGCCATAAGGGCCAAAAAAAGGTAACGTTTCATGTGTTCTGTCCTTTATCAAAAAGTAAATCCGCTCTAAGCTTATTCCTACATTATACTACATTCACCGAAAGTGTAAATGGGGGATTATGATGCAAATTCGAGGTCGTTATATTGTCGATGGATCGGGGCGGGTCCTGATCCTGCGGGGCTGTAATGTCGGGGGGAATTCCAAGACGCCGGCGGCGCCTCCCGGCGCGGAACTGCTGCCCGCGTCCCTGGAGAATCCCGCAGGCGCGTCGTTCACCGGCAGGCCCTTCCCCCTGGACGAGGCGGCGGCCCACCTGGACCGCTTGAAGGGCTGGGGCTTCACCTTCCTGCGCCTGGCAGTTACCTGGGAGGCTCTGGAACACCAGGGGCCGGGCCTCTATGACGAAGCGTACCTCGCATACCTCCGCAAGCTGCTCCTGCTGGCGGAGGAGCGGGGCATGGAGGTATTCATCGACCCCCACCAGGACGTGTGGAGCCGCTGGACCGGGGGAGACGGCGCGCCGGCCTGGACCATGGAGCGGCTCGGCATGGATATTCACCGGCTAGACGCGGCAGGCGCAGCCCTGACCGCCCAGCGTTTCGGTGAATTCCACGGCGGCGCGCCCTATCCCCGGATGATCTGGCCCACCAACTACAGCCGTTACGCGGCGGCCACCATGCTGACCCTGTTTTTCGCCGGAAAGACCTATGCCCCGGAAACGCGCATCGAGGGGGAAAACGTCCAGGACTGGCTTCAGGAGCGGTACATCGCCTGTATGCGCCATGCGTACCGCCGCCTGAAGAACTGCAAGGCCCTGGCCGGCTGGGGCACGATGAACGAGCCGGAAGGCGGCTATACCGGCTGCGGGAACCTGGAGCGCCTGGAAAACGCCGTGGTGTACCAAGGGCCTATGCCCGGCCCGCTGGACGCCATGGCCGCCGCTTCGGGGCATCCGGCGGACGTACCGGTCTACACAACCGGGCTGAGTGGCCCCCGTATCATCCGGCGGGAGCGCATCAACCCCCAGGGGCTGTCGATCTTCAAGGACGGATACGTCTGCCCCTGGAAACGCGCCGGGGTCTGGACCGATGAGGGCGGCGCTCCCCGGCTGCTGCGCCCGGATCACTTTGCCCGGTACGGGGACAAGCCCGCTGATTTTGTGGATCACTTCCTGGTTCCCTTCATGGAGCGTTATATTGAGCGGCTGCGCGAGGCTGGCCGGGGGACGATCTTCTTTATTGAGGGGGTTCCCGGCGGACGCCACCCGGCCTGGGAACCGGAACGGATACCCAATGCGGTGAACGCCTTTCACTGGTATGACGGGCTTACCCTGTACCTCAAGTCGTTCCGGCCCTGGTTCAACGTGGACATCGAAAGCCGCAAGATCGTCCTGGGCCGGAAGCGGGTTGCCGCCATGTATGCGCGGCAGCTTGGCCGGGGGGTTTCCTGGACCAGAGAGCGCATGGGGGACATTCCGTGCCTGCTGGGGGAATTCGGCCTGCCCTTTGACATGAACGGCGGACGGGCCTTGCAAACCGGAGACTACCGCCTCCACGAACAGGCCCTTTCTATGTACTACGACGCGGTGGACGCCCACCTCCTGCACTCGACCATTTGGAATTACACGGCGGGCAACAGCCGCGAGTACGGGGACGGCTGGAACGGCGAGGACCTGTCGATCTTCTCCGGGGGGGAGGGCCGGGCCATGGGCGGCTGGCTCCGTCCTTACGCCATGGCCACGGCGGGAATTCCCCTGGGCATGGGCTGGGACCGGAAGCGGGGGCGTTTTTGGTATCGCTGCCGTCTGGATTCGGCCATTGCCGCTCCCACGGAGCTATTCGCCCCGCCTGAATGTCTGGG
>JAITHH010000326.1 GCA_031280065.1 Treponema sp.
CGAATCGCCGAAGCCCCCCCAGGGCGTCTCGGCCAGGCCGTGGGACATGAGGTGATCGTTGATCATCACCGCGCCCGCGTTGATCCGCCCGGCCAGCGCTTTGGCATGGGCCCGGCTGCGTGACCAGACCGAACCGGTCAGGCCGTAGGGGGACGCATTCGCCATGCGCACCGCCGCTTCATCATCCGCGAAGGGGATCAGCGCCGCGACTGGGCCGAATAGCTCATCAGCCATGACGGGCATGGAGGAATTCACCTGGGTGAGCGCGATGGCCGGGACAAAGCGCTCCGCCCCCTCCATTGCGCCGGCCCCCGGGCTCTGGGCCGCGATGACCGCGCCTTGGGCCAGGCAGCCGGCGATCTGCCGCTCCACCGCCGCTTTCTGCCGGAGCGAGGCCATGGGCCCCAGGTCGATTCCCGGGCGCAGGGCCCTGACCCTCGCGGTGAACCGCTCCGCGAAAGCGCTGTATACCGCCTGGTGAATCAGGATGCGCTGGGCTCCGCCGCAGGACTGGCCCGCATTGGCATAGGCGGCCCAGATGAGCCCGGACGCGGCCCGGTCCAAATCCGCGTCCGCGCACACCACCGCGGCGTCAGCCCCGCCCAGTTCCAGCACCAGGGGCAGGAGCCGGGGAGCGGCCAGCGCCATGAGGGAGCGCCCCGTCCCGGTAGAACCGGTAAAGAACAGCTTGTCGATCCCGGAGGCGATCAAAGCGGGCCCCGCTTCCCTGCCGGGAATCTCGGCGTAGGCAAAGAGGGACGGGGGAAGTTCAGCCGCCGCGAAGATCGCCGCCAGCGCCCGCCCTGATCCGGGGGTATCGGAGGCCGTTTTGAGGATCACCGCGTTACCCGCCAGGAGCGCCATGACCGCCTCGGAGAAGGGGATGGCAAAGGGGTAGTTCCAGGGGGAGATGATACCCACCACGCCGTAAGGCCGGAAGATCATGCGGCCCCGTTTGTTGAACATGAGCGGGCTCCCCGCGCCTGTGGGCCGGGACGCGAGGAAACGCCTGCCCCGGCGGAGGTAATAGTCCAGGGCCATGAACGCCGGGACGATCTCCGCAGACAAGGCGTCCAGGGGGAGCTTGCCCGTATCCTGCTGAATCACCCCGGTAAGCGCGTCGATCCGCTCCCCCATGAAGCGTCCCGCTTTCTTCAAGCGCCGCGCCCGCTCGCCGTAGGGCAGGGCGGCCCAGCCTTCCTGCGCCGTACGCGCCGCAGCGACCGCCGCCTCCAGATCAGATGCATGGAGTATGGGCCCGGCATAATGCAAAGACAATTCACCCATGGTCATTCCTTTGAACCTACTATACCGGCTAGAAGCCTTATACGCAACAAGACTGCTTGCGCGGGCGATTAACGCGGTGAATTGTCCCTTGTTCTCCCCGCTTGGACTATACTAGAAGGTGTGCACTAAAGCGTGTGCAAGATAACGCATATATTCGGAGGTTCTTATGAGTAAGATCGTGTTAATCGGGGCGAATCACGCCGGAACCGCGGCGGCCAATACCATCCTGGATAACTATCCCGGAAACGAGTTGACCATTTTCGACAGCAACAGCAACATCAGCTACCTGGGCTGCGGCACGGCGCTGTACATCGGCAGGCAGATAGACGGGACGGACGGGCTCTTCTATTCATCCAAGGAGAAGCTCGAAGCCAAAAAAGCCGTGGTCTCTATGGAGACCGCCGTCAAGCGCGTTGACTTTGACGCCAAGCGCGTGTATGCGGAGGACAAAAACGGCAAGGCAATCACCGCGGACTATGACAAGCTGATCATCGCCACCGGCTCTCTGCCCATCACTCCGCCGATCAAGGGGCTTGATACGCCCAACGTAACCTATGTCAAACGCTTCCAGGACGGCCAGCATATCAACGCCCTGCTGGATCAGGCCGGTATCAAGACCGTGGCCGTGATCGGCGCGGGGTATATCGGGGTGGAACTGGCGGAGGCGGTGCGCCGCCGGGGTAAGGAAGCCCTGCTCTTCGAGGCCGCCAGTACGAGCCTTTCCACCTACTACGATGAATGGTTCACCCATGACATGGACAAGGTACTCAAGGACGGCGGGGTGCGGCTCCATTTTGGGGAGTTGGTGCAGGAAATCGAGGGCGGCGGCACGGTAACAGGCGTCGTTACCAACAAAGGCACGTACCCGGCGGACATGGTGATCATGGCCATCGGCTTCCGGCCTAACGCGGCCCTGGGCAAAGACTGCCTCCAGACCCTGCCCAACGGCGCGTACCAGGTGAACAAGCAACAGGAAACCAGCCGCAAGGACGTATACGCCATCGGGGACTGCGCCTGCGTATTCAGCAACGCCATCGAGAATAGCGCCTATATCGCCCTGGCAACCAACGCGGTACGGAGCGGGATCGTGGCGGGGCACAACGCCTGCGGCACAGCCCTTGAGTCAGCCGGCGTACAGGGCTCCAACGGCATCTGCATCTTCGGCTACAAGATGGTGTCCACGGGCCTCAACACGCAGGCCGCCGAAAAAGCCGGTTACCGCCCGGCCTGCGCCGAGTATGAAGACACCCAGAAACCGGCCTTTATTAAAGAAGACAACCACAAAGTGAAGCTCCGTATCATCTATGACAAAGACACCCGGCGGATTCTGGGGGCGCAGATGGCCTCATACCAGGATATTTCCATGGGCATTCATCTGTTCTCGCTGGCGATTGAGGAAAAAGTGAGCATTGACAAGCTCAAGCTGCTGGATATTTTCTTTCTGCCCCACTTCAACCAGCCGTACAACTACATCACCATGGCGGCACTCAGCGCAACCTGACAGCAAGAAGCGGGGGAGGGGACCGGCGGTTCGCGGCCCCCCCTCGCTATTACGCCATGCCGCGCTCGTACTGACGCATGGACCAGATGAAGTGGGCGTACTTCTTATCGGACATGGCGATATGACCGAGGACCCATTCTTTGAGAAAGCGGGCAAAGACGTTGGGGACGAATTTGCGGCCTTCTTCAAAATCTTTGACCCGCAAGAGCACCTCGGCAACGAAATTCTCGTGTTCTTTTTTATGGGCGGCGAATTCGGGATACGCTATCTTGCGCATGATCTTCTCTTCGGTGTCGAAATGGACCTTGATATAGTCAACGGCGTTATGAATGACCTTTTTGAAGAAGGTCCGGGCCGCCTCGTCCCCTTTGAGGCAGCTCAAAAAGAGATCGTTCGTCATGCTGATAAGGCCCTTATGCTGGTCGTCGATAGTCTTTATGCCAACCGAATAGGTTTCTTTCCATTGTATGATGTCGTGATTTATCATCTGCTCTCCAGCGCTCCTATACGCTGACCGTAAAGACCTGCTCGTCCAGGGTTCCCGCTTGTCTGAGCGTATCAAAGTAGGCGGCGTACCGCTTATCAGACTTGGCGATATGGTTCAAAATCCACTCCCGCAGGAACTGGGCAAACTCCAGGGGGGTAAACTGCTTCTTTTCATCAAAGGCTTTGACCTGTTTCAGGACTTCGGCGACAAAATCCTTATGTTCCTGCTTATGTTCCTCGAATTCGGGGTATTTGAGGCGCTCCATGATCGCCTCTTCGGTGGTGAAATGGGTCTTGATGTACGCAACCGCCCCCTGTATGGCCTTCATAAAGTGAACTTCCGCCGCTTCGCCTCCCCGCAGGCAGTTCCCGTAGAGTTCGTTCGTCGCCTCGATGAGCCCCTTGTGCTGCCCGTCGATTACAGCCACCCCCACGGAGTAACTGTCCTGCCACTGCACCATACGCCTATCAGCCATACTGCAACCTCTTCTTTGATTTGACGGAAGGGGGGAAGGCTCCCCACTCGCCCCGCAGAGCGTATAAGCTCCCGAATTCGTTATTGTATTATAATCGGTACGATGAGCGCTTTTATTGAGCATGGCGCTTGACATTCGATTGAAAAGTGTTATATAATGTCTATATAAATACTAGGAATTATCCAGAACGGAGGAACACGATGGCGCGTGTAGAACGAATTACAGAACTTATCGGCAAAACCCCGATAGTGAAGATCAACCGGCTCAATGCGGGCGGAGCCGCAGAGGTGTATGTCAAGCTGGAGAGCTTTAACCCTTTTTCAAGCGTCAAAGACCGGATCGCTCTGGCCCTGATCGAGGCCGGGGAGCGGGAAGGGAAGATCAAGCAGGGCACGGTAATCATCGAGCCGACCAGCGGCAACACGGGGATCGGGCTTGCCTTTGTGGCGGCAGTCAAGGGCTACCGGATCATTTTGACCATGCCGGAAACCATGAGCGTTGAGCGCCGGAAACTCCTCAAGGCCCTGGGGGCGGAGCTGGAGCTTACCGAGGGCGCCAAGGGCATGAAGGGCGCCATTGCCAGGGCGGAGGAGCTGGCGGCATCCATTCCCAACTCGTTCATCCCCAATCAGTTCAACAATCCCGCCAACCCGGCGATCCACGAGAAGACCACGGGCCCGGAGATATGGGAGGACACGAAAGGCGCCATCGATATTCTGATCGGCGGCGTCGGCACAGGCGGCACCATTACCGGCGCGGGGAAATTCCTCAAGTCCAGGAAGCCATCGGTTACGGTGATTGCCGTAGAACCGTCGGCCTCCCCGGTACTGTCAGGCGGACAGAGCGGTCCCCACAAGATTCAGGGCATTGGCGCGGGCTTTGTCCCTTCCGTTTACGACAAGACGGTGGTGGACGAGATCTACCAGACCGACGAGCTAAAGGCCGGGAACGCCGCCCGCCAAGCCGCCAAGGAAGAGGGAATTCTGGCTGGAATTTCTTCCGGCGCGGTGCTGGAAGCGGCGCTGACGATTGCAAAGCGCCCTGAAAACAAGGGGAAGACCATTGTCGCGGTGCTGCCCGACACCGGGGAGCGGTATCTTTCCACCTGGCTCTGGGGGGAATGAGCGGGGAACCGGGGGCCGCTGCTCAAAGGTTCGGCGATCCCCGTAGACTTCCTCTCTGAATGTGCTGCCTAGTTCAGGACGGTACTGCCGCTATTGCTATAACCGGAAACAGTAAATTGCCAAAACGCCTCCCTGGGGCTATAGTTATCCCATGAATTTTACGATTAATGAGCAAGAACGGCGGTTTCTGCTGGCTGACGCCCGTGAAGCGATAGCCGCTGAACAGGCGGGCCGCTCTCCGGTTTTCAAGCGGGATGAGGCCATTGACGCGGGGACTTCGGCCCTGACGAAACCCTGCGGGGCCTTTGTAACCCTCCACAAAACGGGGGCGGACGGCTCGGCCCGGCTGCGGGGCTGTATCGGCAGGATGCAGGCGGCCTGGCCCCTGGAGCAGACTGTCCGGCGCATGGCCCAGGAAGCGGCCTTCGATGATCCCCGGTTCCCGCCGCTTGCCCAGGGTGAGCTGGAGCAGTGCCGAATCGAAATATCCGTCCTCTCCCCTATGGAGCGCTGCGCCGATCCCCGGTCGGTACAGGTGGGTGTGCATGGGCTCTACCTGATCCACCGGGGCCGTGCCGGGGTGTTACTCCCCCAAGTGCCCGTTGAGCAGGGCTGGGACCGGGACGCCTACCTGGACTATATCTGCGTCAAGGCAGGGCTGCCGGCGGGGAGCTATGAGGCGCCGGGAGCGGAACTCTATACCTTTACCGCCCAGGTCTTTGGGGAGGAGTAATGGAACAGCTTTTATCCGCGTTCCTTGCACCGGATGTCATGGACAGGGCCGGTGTGATGGGAATTATCCGGCCCCATGCCCAGGCCAATCCCCTGATTACCGGTATCGTCTACGATTCCCGCACGGTAAAGCCCGGAAACCTCTACTGCGCCCTGCCGGGGCTCCACGCCGACGGCCACGATTACGTCGGGCAGGCCCTCGCCGCTGGCGCGCGGGCCGTTCTTGTGCAGCGGCCTTTGCCCCATTACTCCAAAGACGCGGTGTATATCCGGGCCACGGATTCCCGTTTTGCCATGTCCCCCCTGGCGGACGCCTTCTACGGTTTTCCCTCCCGGAAGTTGGCGGTCATCGGCGTTACCGGCACCGAGGGGAAGAGTACGACGGTGTACCTCATCTACCAGCTTCTGCGTCTGTTGGAGAAGCGGGCGGGGTTCATCTCCACGGTGCGGTTCTCCAACGGAGCGGACGAAGCGGATAACCCCCAGCATCAGACCACCCCGGAGGCCCCGGCGGTACACCGGCTCTTGGCCGAAATGCTGGAAAACGGGGCGGAATTCGCCGTGGCGGAATCAAGCTCCCACGGGCTTTCGTCCCGGACCAACCGGCTGGGGGACGTCGCCTTTGACGCGGGGGTGATGACCAACGTTACCCACGAACATCTGGAGTTTCACGGTACA
>JAITHH010000256.1 GCA_031280065.1 Treponema sp.
GGTAAACTCGGCCTCTAAGAGCCTGTTCAAATTGTGGATTTATGCGGTCAATAGACCGCATAAATCCCGATTTTCGGGCTCTTTTGGAGCCTGCAAAGTAGAATTTTGGCGTTTGCAACGCCAAAATTCCAGATTTTGAACAGGCTCTAACATGACCCGCCCCGCATCATGGGAGCGTGTTCACGGATACAGGTAAAACTTGTGCCAAAGGGGGCCGCGTACCTCATCAAACCACGGTTCGCGCCCCCCTCCGCCCCCCGCTACGCCCCCGCTTTGGAAAAATCCCAGGGCTCGTAGATTTTGGGCACGTCCCCCAGGAGCCGCTTGGTATAGTCCGACTTGGGATTCAGGATGGCCTCGTCCGCAGTCCCCTGTTCCACAATAACGCCCCGTTCCATGATGTACACCGTGTCGGAGATGTAGTAGGCAAGCCCGATGTCGTGGGTGATGAACACGATGGTCATGTTGATTTCATCCCGGAGCTTCAAGAGCATATCCAGAATCGTGGCCCTGGAACAGGCGTCGATCATGGATGTCGGCTCGTCCGCGATGAGCAGCTTGGGCTTGAGCATGAATATCCGGGCGATCATCAGCCGCTGCATCTGCCCGCCGGAAAGCTCGAAGGGGTACTTGTTGGAAAGCTCCTCGAACTTCAGGTTGACAAAACCGCAGGCGTTCCTCATCTTCTCGCGCTCCTCGTCCCTGCTCAGGTTTTGAAGCCCCTGAAGCCGGAGGCAGTCCAGGAGCACCGAATCCACCTTGTTAAAGATATTGTAAGTGGAAAAAGGGTCCTGGAAGATCGCCTGAATGTTCCGCCAGTACTGCCGGCGCTTCTTGTAGTTGGAAATATCCCTGGGCTTCCCCTCAAAGACGATTTCCCCCCGGCTGGGCTTGAGCAGCCCCAGCACCATCTTGGCCAGCGTCGTCTTGCCGCTGCCGCTCTCCCCGACAATCGAGACAATCTCGCCCCGGTGGAATTCAAAGTCCACGCTGTTCACCGCCACCGTCTTGCTGTCCCCAAAGCCGAATTCCCGTGTAATGCCCCTGCCGGACAGAAATACCTCGCCGTATTTATTTCTGGTCATGACCGCCCTCCTGTTCATCGTCCAAAAGATTGGGAAGATCGTCCTCGTATATCTGGTACAGATCCTCCAGCTTGTGCCGGCAGCGGTAGGTTCGTCCGGGGCCCGCAGACTGTTCGGTTACGGAGGCTGTCCGGCACTCCGCGTCAGCATAACGGCAGCGCTCGGCAAAGCGGCAGCCCTCTGGCCGGATTTTCAGGTTCGGCGGCGCGCCGGGTATGGCCTGGAGCACGTGGCCGCGGGTTCCCTCCTCCGGTACGATGATCGAATTCATCAGCCCCTTGGAGTAAGGCATCACCGGATCAAAGACCATCTCCCTGGCGCTGCCCCGCTCCACGATTTCCCCGGCGTACATCACCATGATGCCGTCGGTTACGTTGAATAAGAGGGGCAGCTCGTGGGTGATGAACAGCATGGACCGGACAAAGCCCTTTTCCATGAGGTCCCGCAGGAGTTTGATCACGATCTTCTGGGACGATACGTCCAGGGCCGAAGACGGCTCGTCCGCGATGAGTACCTTGGGGTTGAGGATCGTAGATATGGCGATGATAGTCCGCTGTTTCATCCCCCCGGAAAGCTCCACCGCGTACTGGGTCAGAACTTTTTCCGGCAGGTTGAGGATGGCGAAGCGCTCCCGTGCCAGGCTGTATATCTCCGTCTTGGAAAGCGCCGAGTCGTGGGCTTTCAGCACATCCTCGATAAAGCTGATGATCTTCCGGGTGGGATTGAGGGCGTTCATGGCCGCTTGGGGAATG
Organism: Treponema sp.; assembly: GCA_031280065.1. The sequence goes on from JAITHH010000256.1 coordinate 1,838, forward strand.
TAGGCTATGTCCGATCCCAGCACGGTCTTGCGGATCGCGTCCGGGGCCAGGGAGGTAATGTCCTTGCCGTCGATGATGATGTTCCCGGAGCCGTAGTACAGGGGCGGGAAGTAGTAGCCCATGACGGACATGGCCAGGGTTGACTTGCCGCAGCCCGATTCCCCAGCGATGCCCAGGCTCTTTCCATCCTCCAGGGTGAATGACACGTCATCCACCGAGCAGATCCGCTCATTCATCCGGGTTTTATAGTAGGTAGTTAAATTCTTAACTTCCAGCATAACCGCCATGCCTAACTCCTTATCTGGGGGTTGAATATCTGATCCAGTCCGGAGTTGATCAGGTTAAGGGAGAAGGTAACCAGGGCGATTACCAGCACCACCGGCAGGAAGGCCCACCACGCGCCTACCGGCAGGGCGCTGAAATTCATGGCCCAGTGCATCATGAGGCCCAGGCTCGCCACGTTTTGGGGCCCCAGACCCAGCATGGAGAGGCTGGCTTCGGAGAGAATCCCCGACGCCACCTGGAGGATGAAGGCCATCATCACGTAGGAGCCCAGGTAGGGCAGGATGTCCCGGATGATGATCCGGGGGAAGCTGTGCCCGGAAAGTTTGGAGAGGTTCACGTGGTCCCGGTTTCGCAGGCTCGTGGTCTGGGCCCGTACCGAGCGGGCGGTCCACGGCCAGCTTGTGATTCCGATCACGATGGCGGTTGTTACGAAGTTGCGGGAGTCGAGGCTCACCGCGACCAGGATCAGGATCACGAAGGAGGGGATCACGATGAAGATGTTGGTAATGGTACTCAATAGGTTATCCACGAGTCCGCCTATGTAGCCCGCGATGAGGCCGATGGTCAGGCCAATGGCCGTGGCGATGCTCCCGGCGAGGAAGCCGATGATGAGGCTTGTCTTGGTCGCCGCCACCAGTTCCGCCAGGGTATCCCGGCCAAAGTTGTCCGTACCCAGGATATGCAGGACTTTCGGAAGCTCCTTGGTAACGGCGGAAAGCCCGAACTGGGCCAGCATTTCCGCCTCGATCTCACTCGTTCCCTGGGGCTGCTCTTCTCCGGCGTCCTGCTGGCCGAGGTACTCAAACAGGTTGGGGCGCTCAAAGAGGCCGCCTTCCATAGCCAGGGGATCGGTACGGACGAGGAGCGGGAAGAAAATCACTACGAAAAGCACCGTACAGAGCACGATGAAGCCAAAGCGGAATTTGCCCGATTTAAACGCGGTTTTGAACAGGTATCCCATATCAGCCCTCCTCCTGCTGGGTAAGCCGTATCCGGGGATCGATGATCCCGCAGATGATGTCAACGATGAAATTGGCGACAAGCACGGTAATGGTAACGATCAGCGTACAGCCTGAGATCAGGGGGAAGTCCTGAGAGCTTATGGCCAGGAGCATGGTCGTCCCGATGCCCGGATAGCTGAACACGATCTCGGCGATGAGGTTGCCCCCCACCATCGTTCCCAGAGCCAGGGCCAGTCCGGTTATCTGGGGCAGCATGGCGTTGCGGAACACATACCAGACAATCGTCTGATCCTTGATTCCCAAAAGCCGGCTGTACTTCACATAGTCGGCGTTGAGTTCGTAGATCGACATTTCCCGCATACCCAGGGCCTGGCCGCCGATGGCCACGAGCACCATGGTCAGGAAGGGCAGGCGGTAGTGGTTCAGCACTGAAAGGAGGAAGGCGGGGTTCGTCCAGTTGATCAGCAGGTCAAAGGCGTAGCCCAGCCTGCCTGGGAAGACGTGCAGGGTATTCGCCAGGAAGTGAACCAGCACGATGCCCAATCCAAAGGCGGGAATCGCCGCGACAAACAGGAAGAAGGGGAAGAAAACCTTGTCAAAGACCCCTTTGCGGTAGGCGGCCAGCGCGCCGAGGGCGTTCCCCAGGAACCAGCCGGTGATGATGGCGGGTATCTGGAGCCTGAGCGTCCAGGGGATTGCGCTGGAGATAATGTCTGAAACATCACGGGGATACTGACCGAAGGATTTTCCCATATCCCCCTTAAAAATTTTCCCGATGTAGATGAAGAACTGCTGCCACAGGGGCTTATCAAGGCCGAATTCCGTCATAAAGCCGTCGTAGATACGCTTAATCGCCTGGGCGTCAGTCAGTCCGGTAGTGGCGTTGGCGACCAGCGTCATCACAGGATTGCCGGGGATCAGCCGGGGAAGGAGAAAGTTGAGCAGTACCGCTATAAACAAGGTTACAAGATACCAGCCCATCTTCTTTCCCAGATACTTCCAATATCCGTTCATGGGTAACCCTTCGGGAACGAAATTCCCTCAATGTAAAAATGGTTGGGAAAAAAATCAGCCGCGGATATGCGTCCGCGGCTGGTTACGCTGTTTTACTTGGCCTTGAGGTTATAAAGCCCCTTGATCCCGTAGCCGTCGATGCAAATCTCCGGCGGTACGCCTGAACCATCGCTCATTTTGGGGTAGCCGGTCCATACGGTTTCGTTCACCGTGTGGAACTTGCCGGGCCGGTACATGAGCCCCGCGACGGGCATCTCCTGGAGGTAGATGATATTCAGTCTGGTCCACAGTTCCTTGAGTTTGGCCGCGTTTGTTTCGGAGGCGATCTGGGTGATAATATCCGTGGCTTCTTTGTTGACCCAGCGCCCGAAATTCTGGATGGGGTTGGACTGGCCTTCCGGGGGAAGGTCCGCGCTGGACATGGATCCATAGGCCCGGCTCCAGGGGGAGGCGATGCCCACGCCGCCGTAGCTGTACATGATGATGTCGAAGGTGCCGTTGAGGTAGTCTTCGGTCCACACGGTGGCGATGGGGAAGTAGGTCTGAATGTCGATGCCGATGTTTTTTCCGGCCTGGGCGACCACTTCGAGGCTGGCGTTCCAGTCAGACCAGCCCTGGGGGCATTCGGCCTTGAAACCGGACAGCTTGACGCCGCCCTTGGCGCGGATACCGTCGGCTCCCTTTACCCATCCGGCCTTGTCAAGCAGTTCGTTGGCTGCGGCGGTTGCCTTGGCGAGGTCGCTGTCCCACTGGTAGGGCTTGAGGGCGTTGGCGTCGATCAGGGCCTGCTCCGCCGGTACGGGCAGCATGAGGGATGCCGTGTAAGGCGCGGTGTACCCGCTCATGGCGTTCTTGCCGATGGTGTTGTAGTCCAGGGCCATCGCTATGGCCTTGCGCACCGCCGGATCGTCCAAACCGGGCTTTTTGGTGTTGAAGACAATAGAAGGAATGACGCCGGGGAAGTAATACGGCGCCTGGGGCAGGTAGGTGGAGATGTTTGCGTTAAACATGGTCCACACGGAAGAGATAAACTGCTGGGAAACATCCACTTCAGCGGCGCGGAAGGCCGCGTCTCCAGCGGCGTTGTCCTTGTAAATCGCGTGGACTATGTATTTGGGCGCGGCGAGCTTGCCGTAGCGGGACGAGTGCTGGCCCCAGTAGCCGTCCACTCTGGCGAGGACGGCCTTGGTTTCGTCCGCCAGATAGGGAATGTAGGGGCCCGTACCGGAGGCTTTTGCTTCCATAGTACCGTCAGGCAGCATATTGGTCCACTGTCCCAGGGCGGTCTCGCTTGCCCCGATCTTTGCCGTGATCTTGTCCATCTCGGCCTTCTGGGTGATGTACAGCCGGTTGATCGCCTCTTCGACCAGCTTGGGGTTGAATTTCGCGGCGTTCGCTTTGATGCTCACCGCGGTATTCCCCTGGGCGGTAACGCTGTCGATATAACTCCAATACCCGGAAGACGCAGTTGCGTACTTCTTTGAGAGTTCAAAGGAATTCACCACGTCCGCCGCAGTCAGGGCCTTACCGTCCCAGAATTTAGCGTTTCCGTTTAGGGTAACGGTCAAAGTCTGGCCGTCCCACTTGTACGAGTCGGCAAGCTGGGGTTTCAACGTACCGGTAAGCTGATCGTACACAAACAGAGTTTCGTAAATGAGCTGCCGCCCGGCTACCGCGTCGATCCCGAAGGCGTCGCCGCCTACCAGGTAGGGATTCCACTTGTTGACCTTATTCCACAGTATCCCGTTGAAGTACAGGGTCTCCTTACGGGGCAGGGAGCCGGCAGGTGCCCCCCCCCCCCCGCCCGCCGCGGGGTGGGCTCCCCCTCCAGCGAATACCGTACCTGCCCCCAAGAACAGAGCAAGCGCCGCGCATACCATCTTCGTCCGTTTCATAATTCACAATCCTCCTGAAAAATTTGGTTCCAAACATACGTCTGAACCAGCGTTGAATTATTATACCGGAGAATTTTTGGTTCTGTCAAACTTTTTTTTTGACAATTGAGACGGCGGCGGTCTGTTCACCGCCCGCTTCCCGCTCCTTCGGGGAAAAACCCGCAGGAGGCTCCACCAGCAGCCGGTTTCCCCGCGTTGCGTCAGGGGGGATAGCGCATGATCAGGTCCATGCGGTTACGGTGATGGTCTCCGTCTTTCGCATCCAGCACCCGTTTTACCTCCACGGCCATTGCCCATGGAGCGGTTCAATCCCCCGGCATTCTTGGACAGCCGGTCTATCTCTTCGGACATCTTCTTCATGGCCTGCTCCCTCTCCCGCGAACGCGGATTTAAACCACGGAATTCACCGAAACCGCACGGAAAAAGACTGCTTCACGCAGTATCAGCCTCCCGATCCAGGCAGTATCAGTCTCCCGATCTAAGCAGGATCGGCCCCCCGATCTAGGCGGGATCGGCTCCCCGCTCCAGGCAGGATCGGCCTCCCGATCTAAACAGGATCAGCCGCCCGCCCCAGGCAGGATCAGCCGGGAAATACGGAGGTATGCAAGCAAGGCTGGTTAGTGATCAGCGGCTGCGGTTAGGGCAGTGTTGGCCAAACAAACCACGGAATTCACCGAAACCGCACGGAAAAGACTTTCTATTCCGCGTACCTTTCGCCTGCCGGCAGGCGGGCTCCTTCCGTGGTTCCCTCTGCTGGATCAGCACCCCGATCCAGCCTCGATAACACCCCGGCTCTTACCGCAGCTTCACCGTGTAGAACCGGAAAAAGTCCGCGGACACAAAAGAATCAATGTTGATCCCCGCCCACTTCCGGCTATGCACCACCTGCCGGTTCGGGTAGGTAATGAA
>JAITHH010000123.1 GCA_031280065.1 Treponema sp.
CCGCGGTGCAGCGGGCGGTGTCCATGGGCCGGGCCCTGCGCTCCCAGTACAACATCAAAGTCCGCCAGCCCCTGCGGGCCGTGGAGCTCGTAACCCGCAGCCCTGACGAGAAGCGGGCGCTCCTGGAAATGGAAGCGATCATCCGGGAGGAACTCAACGTGAAGCAGGCGATCTTCCGGGACAACGAGGAAGACCTGGTGGAATACCAGGCCAAGGCCAACTTCCGCATCCTGGGCAAGGAGCTGGGCAAGGGCATGAAGGCCGCGGCGGAGCGCATCGAGGCGTTTAGCCAGGAGGAGATTCAGGGGCTTCTGGAGGGGGCCGTCCTCTCAATTGATGTCGAGGGCCGGGCTGTGGACATCACCGCGGACAAGCTGGACATCCGGCGGCTGGAGAAGGCCAACCTCAAGGTGCTGAATGAGGGAACCCTCACGGCGGGCCTGGACACGGAAGTTACCGAAGAGCTGGCCCGTGAAGGGGACGTGCGGGACCTGATTCGAGGGGTGCAGAACCTGCGAAAAGAACAGGGCTTTGCCGTAACCGACCGGATATGCCTGTACCTGTCAGGCTCCCCCCGGCTCAAAGAAGCCTGGGACGCCTTTGCGGACTACGCCGCCGCTGAAACCCTTGCATCGGAAGTCCATTGGGGCCCCGTGGCGGAACAAGAACCCCTGGAAGCCGGGGACGATTCCTGGCTGGTCAAGATTGAAAGGAGCGTCCATGAATAACCTTACCGGGGGGCGCGGGGTGTGCGAACCGAAGGTTCCGTGGCCCCCCGCATTGCTTATCCTGACTGGCATCCTGGCCCTTGCATCCTGCGCCTCTGCCCCCAAAACGCCCGCCGGAAGCGGCGGTAAATTCGCGTCCTTAGACCCCGGCGCCATCGTCTACCTCTGGGCGGATATTCCCGGCGCCCGGCCCATTCTGGATAAGTCCCAATTCGCCGGTTTTGACGGCAAGCGGACCGCGGACATACTGGACCGGACCAGCGCCGCCGCCGCCGCCATCTATCCCCCGGAAACGGGGAAGCGGTTTATGGTTGCCGCACGGGGCCGGTATCCCAGCTTCTGGGCGGGCATGAGCTTTTCGTTCAGCGCTTCCTGGAAGAAACGCCGTTCCGCAACCGGCGGCAGGTACTGGTATTCAGCGCGGGAGAACCTTTCGGTGTTTCTCAACGCCCGCGGCGCGCTCGTGTCGGACGGGGACCCTTTCCCGCGAGGAGACGGCCCGGAGGTTCCCCCTGCCCTGGAGGATATGAGCGCGGGGGCGGTGTTCGCGGGCTGGATTCCCGACGCGGCGGAGCCGCTCAAGCGCTTCACCGCCAAGCTGGACTTGCCCATAGAGATACCGGCGGATCAGTTGATCTTCGCCCTGTACCCCGCGCCGGAGGAGGGGCGCTATCAGGCGGCGCTGCGGCTTGAAACCCCCTCGGCAACTGAGGCGCAGGCCCTTGCCGCGATGATTTCCATGCTCCGGCTTTTCCTGCCGCCCCCGGACGATTTGGAGGCCGGCTCGCCCGCGGCCCTGGCGTCCGCGCTGTTCGCCAATCCGCCGGAGACCGGGGGGGCCGCCCTGCTCCTCAAGAGCGCCGTCCTGGAGAGCGGCGGCATTGCTTTACTTTTCAATATGTTCTCGATATATTCACATTGAGAGCCTGTTCAATTGGAGCCTGCAAGGTAGAATTTTGGCGTTTGCAGCGCCCAAATTCCAGATTTTGAACAGGCTCTAAGCAAAAGAGACGACTGGAGAAGAAGACGCTATGCCGACCTATGAATACGAGTGTAACAACTGCGGTCATGCTTTTGAGGCTTTTCAAAGCATGAGTGACGATCCCCTCAAGACCTGCCCCCAATGCGGCAAGGACATCCGCCGGCTGATAAACGGCGGAAGCGGCGTAATTTTTAAAGGTTCCGGGTTCTATGTTACCGATAAGAAGGGCGGAACCGCCTCAGCAGGCGGGGCAAAGGCCGATCCGAAGCCCGCCGCCGGGGGAGGAAGCGCCGAACCCGCCGCCGCCAAACCTGCCGAGGCGTCAGGTGCGCCGCCCGCGCCCCCGCCGGCGGCGGAAACAAAGGCCGCCGGTTGAAAAACCGTTCCCGGTTTTTCTGCGAGAACTGCCGCGCCGAAGTGTCCATGGACGCTCAACGCTGTCCCCGGTGCGGTCAATCGTTTGTTTCGATCCGCTGTCAGCAGTGCGGTTTTACCGGCGAGGAGGCGCTTTTTGACCAGGGCTGCCCCGCCTGCGGGTATTCCGCAGCCTCCGGCTCCGCTGTCCGGGAGGAACGGCGCGTCTCCGGGGGGGCTTTGCCGCTGTGGGTGTATGTCCTCACCATCCTGGCCCTGATCCTCGCTGCCGGGGCGCTGTACTTCTGCTTCCGCCCGTAACGGGCATTGCGTATGAAAAGGAGATAACGATGCTTGAACTATGGTATGAGAAGCCCGCGGAGTTTTGGGAGGAGGCGCTTCCCCTGGGGAACGGGCGGATTGGAGCGATGGTGTGGTCGGGTATCGCGCTTGAAAAAGTCTCCTTGAACGAGGATACCCTCTGGTCGGGCTATCCCAATGACCACAACGTGCCCGGCGCGGGGGAGCGCTTTCAAGAGGCCCGGAAACTGGCGATGGCGGGGAAATATCTGGAGGCGCAGGAGTGTATCGAGACCCATCTACTCGGTCATTTTACGCAAAGCTATTTACCCCTGGGGGAATTGCTCCTGGAAACTTCAGGCCGGGGCGAGGTAACCGGTTACAGGCGGTCCCTGAATTTGGAAACCGCTGCTGCTGCCCTGGCGTACACCCAAAACGGCGTGACGTATACCCGCGAAAGTTTTGTCAGCGCGCCGGATCAGGCGTTTGTCATGCGGATTTCCGCTGACGTCCCGGGGGCGGTAAACCTTGACGTGCGGTTTACCTGCCAGCTCCGCGCAAGCGTTACCGCCGGGGGGAACCGCCTGGTTTTGGAAGGATGCGCCCCCTCTGAGGCGCGGCCTTCGTATCTGGACGCCGAAGAGCCCATTATCTACGAGGAAGAACCGGCCAAGAAGGGGATGCGCTTTATCGCTATCGCGGATTTTGAGGCGGAAGGGGGCCGCGTTACGGCTACAGGCGGCGCGCTGCGGGTGAGCGGCGCGAACCGCGTGGTTATCAGGCTCTGCGCAAGGACGAGTTTTAACGGCCCGTTCCGCCAGCCTTACACGGACGGCGCTCCATACCGGGAAAATTGCGGGCAAGACCTGGCCGCCGCGCTGCGATTCAGTTTTGCAAGCCTGGCGGCCCGGCATATTGCAGATCACCAGGCGCTCTTCAAGCGGACGGACATCGATCTGGGGCCGGGGCGCGATGATCTGCCGCTTCCCCGGCGGCTCGCGGACTGGGACCACGCGGAGCGGGACCCCGCGCTCTTTGCGCTCTTGTTTCAATACGGGCGGTATCTGACCATTGCCGGTTCCCGTCCGGGCAGTATGCCCTTGAATCTCCAGGGCATTTGGAATCAGCATGTGCGGGCGCCCTGGAGCGCCAACTTCACCGTCAACATCAACACGGAGATGAACTACTGGCCCACAGAGGCGGTCAATCTTTCCGAATGTCATGCGCCGCTTTTTGATTTCCTGCTGAATACCCTCATGATTACCGGCGCTCAGACCGCCAAGATTCACTACCGTGCGCGGGGATTTACCGCGCATCACAACACCGACATTTGGGGGCTGTCGAACCCGGTAGGAGAGCGGCGCAGGGGTACGGCGGGCTACGCCTTTTGGCCCCTTTCCGCGGGCTGGCTGGCGGCGCACACGTGGATGCGCTATGAGTATACCCTGGACGGGCTTTTCCTGCGCGAGAGCGCGTATCCGGTTATCCGGGAGGCGGCGCGGTTTTTTCTGGACGTGCTCACCGAAGACGCTGACGGGACGCTGATCTTCGCCCCTTCGACATCGCCGGAAAACAGCTTTATATATGAAGGAAAACACTGCCCGGTTAGCAAAACAACGGCGATGACCACGGCGATTATCAAGGAAACCCTGACCTGCGCGGTGAAATGCTGCGGAATTTTGGGCATTGATCCGGGTTTTAAGGAGGAGGCCGGGGCCGCGTTAAAACGCCTGCCCAGGTATGCGGTGGGGAGCCGGGGGGAACTTCTGGAATGGAGCGAGGAGCTGCCCGAAGCGGAGCCGCTTCACCGGCACAACTCGCATTTGTACCCCCTCCATCCGGGCGGCGAGATCACCCCGGAGGAAACGCCGGAGCTTGCGGCGGCCTGCCGCCGGACGCTGGAGCTTCGGGGGGATGAAAGTACCGGCTGGTCTCTCGCGTGGCGGATCAACCTCTGGGCGCGGCTCGGCGATGGGGAGCGGGCGTATAGGGCGCTGAAAAAGCAGCTCCGTCCGGTCGCGGCTGACACTGGCTATACGGGAGGCGGAGGCTGCTATCCGAACTTGTTCGGCGCTCATCCTCCGTTTCAAATTGATTCCAATTACGGCGCGTGCGCGGGTATTGCGGAAATGCTGCTGCAAAGCCGCCCAGGGCGCATTACCTTGCTGCCGGCCCTGCCGCCGGCGTTTCAGACCGGCTTTGTCAAGGGTTTGCGGGCCCGCGGCGGCATAACGGTTTCCCTGTTCTTCAAAGGCGGCGTATTTGAAAAGGCGGAGCTGATCCTCGACAAACACCTCCCCGCTCAAGATGTCATTGTCCGTTATAAAGGAACAGAAAAAGCCGTTACGCTTACACCGGGAGAGACGTTCTTTTTGGCTTAGCCGGGGCCGCGCTGGTAATTAGCCGCAAAACCGGCCCCTGGCTCAATCCGGGCAGTCGCGTCGGCTCTCCATTCAACAAGGATGGCGATTGCTGCCGGGGCGGTGAACAAGTCAGCGCGATTCGAACATACGGACCGCCTGCTCCTTTACCTGGCTAATGGCAGCTTCATAGTTCCCCTTAAGAGCATTCATCTGTTGATTGTAGAAAGCGGTAAATTCCGGGTCCTGGAAGGGGTCTAACTGGATCGGACGGCCTATCCTGCGGGCGATCTCTTCCTCTTTCTGCCGCAGCTTGGGAGCGTACTGCCGCCGGATCGCCTCCTCGTAGCGGGCCGCTTCGTCCATGTACCGCGAAAGGGCCTGACTGAGCTGCTTGAACAGGGCGGTAAAACGCCCGTCCCCGATGACCAGTTCCAGCCCCTTGCCTGCCGCGGCGAGCCGCTCCTCATCCTCCGGGGAAGCGGGCAGGCTGATCTGGGAGATCAGCACGTCAAAAACGCCCTGTTTGAGGGCCGCTTGCTGTTCCTTAGGGGCCTTCTTGATCGCGTCCCCCAGGGAAACTTCCTTGGGGTTCTCCAGGTATTCGTTGGCCAGCCGTTTCCCCCGCTGTCTGGTCTCAAATTGTTCAACCCCGGACTTGTCGCTTTTGACCGATTCGGTCCGCTCCAGGGCGATTTCCAATGCGCTTTTAATCCGTCCCATGATGCTTCTCCTTAGAGCCTGTTCAATTTGAACAGGCTCTTATGATATATAATCGCTCGGGTTTATCGCGGTGAAAGTCCGCCCCGTACAGAGGGCGTCCACCGGTTTATCCCGATCACCGGCGGGCAGGCAGGGAACCCTCTGACAATCCAGGCAGAGGCCGACGGCATAGTAATCCGCCCGGTTTAGACCGGCCAGAAACCGGTCGTAATAGCCCTTGCCCCGTCCCAAGCGCCGTCCCCCCGCGTCAAACGCCAAGCCCGGCGTAACCACGAGCGCCGGAAAATCCGCTTGCCGTAAAAGCCCGTCCGGGTCTTCAGGCGGTTCCGGGATACCGAATGGCCCCGTAACCCAGGGGCCGCCCTTTACACGGTAAAACCGCATATCCGCACCCTGGATTCGGGGAACAAACACCTGTTTGCCCGCCTTCCAAGCGGCGTTCAATAACGGCAGGGTATCAATCTCGTCTTTCATGGATAAGAAAAGAAGAACCGTCCCAAAGCGCCGCCAGAGGGGGAGCATTTCCATCCGTGCCGCTGCTTCCATGCCTTCCTGTTCGCGCTGTCCGGGAGGCAGAGCCCGCAAACGGCGGCGCATCTCCTCCCGCAGAACCGGCTTGGATAGCGGAGACAGGCGCTCCGCCGGTCCCCATACCCCCGCGCTGTCCACTTATATGGGCCGCGTACCGCCGGTTTTCAATCCCGCCTCGTACAGCCGGCCGCAGGCCAGGAACATGGGCAGTTTCGTGCCCCCCAAAATAATATCCGACTCCTCAGCCATGTCGATCATGTCCCGGCTTGGGCTTTTGCCCCGCACAAAGATGATACAGTGAATGTCCAATAGTTCCGCGGTCCGAATCACCTGCGGATTCACCAGGCCTGTTAGCAGGAGCACTCTGTCCTTGACGAACGCCATCACATCGCTCATTAAGTCCGCGCCGCAGGCCGAGGCTACTTCCAATTCCGCCTTGTTTTCGCCATAAAAAAATTGTCCTTCCAGTGTCTTAACTGCATCAGCTACGGTCATGTAACCTCCCCAACTATATGGTTGAGCATAGCATAGATCGGGTTCCGCTTCAATGGGCAGGAAGCGGGCGCATTCCCCCCTGGCGGCGGCGCTTGCCCCCGCGCTTTTAGGGGGCGCGGGGGCAGGAACCCTGCCCAGAGCGGGGGGGCTGAAATGATCTCTCTTAGTCCGTATGGTGAGCTAATTTAGTCCAAACGAGCGCTCGTTTGTCCATATACGCGGTTCCCGCAGCCCTGCGGAGAACCATCGAACTGCGGGTTGGCGCTCCCTTGAGTTGCTGCCAGCGGGAGACTGTCCCCGTTAAACATGCTATAAAATACCATGACTTCTTGGAAACGGAATTTTTATATCATGTCGGCGGGGCAGGCGGTTTCTTATATCGGCTCCGCGGCAGTGCAGTTCTCGCTCATTTGGTGGCTCACCAAAGAAACCGGTTCGGCGCTGATGCTCTCCTTGGCGGGACTCTGCGCCCATCTCCCGCAGGCGCTCCTTGGCCCCTTCGCCGGGGTGTGGGTGGATCGGCTCAAACGGAAGACCGTGATCATTGCCGCGGATATGTTCACCGGCCTTGCGGCTCTGGCCTTTGCGTCGGCGTTCTTTTTCAGACCGCCCCCGGCGTGGGCGGTCTGCGCGGTGCTGGGAATCCGGGCTATCGGCGGCGTGTTTCAATACCCTGCAGGCGCTGCGGCAATCTCGCTGCTGGTACCCAAGGAGGAACTGGTCAAGGCAAATAGCGTCAGCCAGTTTATCATGGTTGGCTCCTTTATGCTGGGGCCGGTAATCGGGGCGGCCATGTCCGCAGCCTGGTCCATGGAGATCATCCTGCTTTCGGACACAGCTGGGGCGCTGGCGGCCTGCGCCGCGGTTGCGGTGATAAAGATTCCAGAGCTTGCGCCCGCTGTCCGCGAGAAAAAGCGCTTCTTCCAGGAGATGAAAGACGGCGCCGCGATTTATATTGAAGACAAAAAACTTTTTTTCCTGGTGGTTTTTTCGATGCTGGTGATGCTGTTTATCATGCCCCTGTCGTCCATGTACCCGCTGATGGTGTACAAGCATTTTGGGGGGCGTGAATGGCAGCTCAGTATCGTACAGGTAGTTTACGGCGCGGGGATGCTGGCCGGCGCCGTGGTCATGGGCGCGCTGGGCGGCAGGATAAAAAACAAGATAGCCGCCTCGGTGGGAGGGCTTTTCATCTACGCGGTAACCTGCCTGGCATCCGGTGCGCTTCCGCCAACCGCGGCGGGGCTGTGGCTTTTTGCGGGGATTTGTGTTGTCATGGGTTCCGGCAACAATGTATTTAACATCCCGCTCATGGCCTATATGCAGGAGACGATTCCCAATGAAAAACAGGGACGCGCCTTTTCGCTGTTGAGCTGCCTTATGAGCCTGGCCATGCCTGTAGGACTGGTGATTGCGGGCCCGGCGGCGGAGAATTTTGGCGTCGCGTTCTATTTTTTGATAGCCGGAGGGGTAAGCCTCGTGATAACAGTTATCTGTTTGTTCACGGTACGGAAACATTCGGCATAGGACGGAGTGAATTGCGTCAGACCGGGCGCGGGAGTGATTCACTGTTTTTTGCGCAAGCGGGAATCATCATACATCATATCAGTTAGTACCCAATTCTTTGCGCAATACATCACGCCTTGACAAAAAAACAAGGGAGATTACGATAAAATCATGCGGACAATTGAATCTTTACATACGGATAAAAAAATTTGTGCCTCTCAAAAACTTTTCAAAAATCTGGTAAATAGTATCATCGAACACGAAGAAGCAATAAAACCATATTTTGCTTCTGACAATACGGTGATTTTTAATCAGGACTGCCTGGACGTGTTGTCCCGTATTCCTGAAAACTCGATTGATATGATCTTCGCCGATCCGCCGTATATGTTATCAAACAACGGTTTTACCTGCCTTAATGGACGAATGGTAAATGTCAATAAAGGCGCATGGGATAAAAGCAAAGGTTTTGAGGAAGATTCTCAATTTCATCACACCTGGATTGCCGCCTGCAGGAGAGTTTTGAAACCGGAGGGTGCCATCTGGATTTCGGGAACATACCACAGTATTTATCAATGCGGGTATATGCTGCAAAAAAATGGTTTCCATATTCTCAATGACATAGCGTGGTTTAAACCAAACGCCGCTCCTAATTTAAGCTGCAGATTTTTCACCGCATCGCATGAAACGGTCATTTGGGCCCGTAAGGATAAAAAAGCCAAACATACATTCAATTATGAAGCAATGAAAAACGGGAATTTCCCGGAAGACCGGATGAAAAAAGAAAATACCCAAATGAGATCAGTATGGTCAATTCCCGCGCCTAAGAATGGTGAAAAAACATTCGGCAAACATCCCGCGCAAAAACCGCTTGATTTACTGCTGCGGATTATCAAGGCGTCTACAAACGATGGCGGTATAATTTTAGACCCTTTCAATGGCGGCGGGACAACCGGAGCGGCGGCGGCCTTATTAGGCAGCAGATATTACATCGGCTCCGAAATTGATGAATCCTACTGTGAATTGACGGTAAAAAGGCTGAACCGGATTAATGAAAGAACTATTTGACATTATGAAGCGGACAGAGCGG
>JAITHH010000171.1 GCA_031280065.1 Treponema sp.
TCGAGAGCCGGAAGCTGCCTGATGAAGAGAACCTGTGGCTGAAAAGCCTTGGGCGGGGACTGAGCGCGGAAAGCCTGGATCGGGTGCTCAGGAAGAGCACCCCGTGGAAGAAGAAAGCCGAAGCGGGGGCGTACCTGTACGCGGTATTGCAGGCGAATGCAGAGACCTTACAGGAGGTACTGGCGATGGGAGAGCTGACATTGGAAAAAGTGCTGGAGGAATCCGGCCTGACCGCCAAATGGGAAGAGCGGGGTGAGGTGCGGGGAATAGCCCTTGGTGAAGCGCGGGGGATAGCTCTGGGCGAAGCGCGGGGTGAAGCCCAGGGAATAGCAAAGGTGCTCGATCTTTTGAAAAGCGGCAAACCCCCGGAAGAAATCCTCAAACTCTACGGCGAGGCTGCATCCTGATAGGAAAGGGGGCGGCAGACAGGCCCCCCAATAAACGCGCCCGCAGGGCGTTGAGGCTGTCCTTTTTCCGGTAGTAATTCCGAATTCGCAATTGCCGCGCCTCCTCCCGCTCCCTTGTCAAATTCCCGTTGCGCCTCCATACTGGCTCCATGCGCCCCTTTGAAGTCGTTTCACCTTTTGGCCCTGCGGGAGATCAAGGCGAAGCTATCGCAGCCCTTTCCGCCGGCATCCGGGCCGGAGACCGGTTCCAAACCCTCCAGGGAGTTACCGGCTCAGGAAAAACCTTTACCATGGCGAAGATCATCGAGGCCGTGCAGATACCCACCCTCATCATCAGCCATAACAAAACCCTCGCGGCCCAGCTTTTCCGGGAGTTCAAGGGCTTCTTCCCTTATAACGCCGTAGAATACTTCGTCTCGTATTACGACTACTATCAGCCCGAAGCCTACGTCGCCAGCCGCGACCTCTATATCGAAAAAGACGCCTCCATCAACGACGAAATCGAGCGCCTGCGCCTCTCCGCCACCCGGAGCCTCATGGAACGGGAAGACGTGATCATCGTGGCTACCGTGTCCTGCATCTACGGTCTGGCAACCCCGGAAGTCTACCGGCAGATGACCATCCGCTTTTCCCAGGGAGAAACCGTTGACCCTGACGCCCTGATCCGGCGCCTGGTGGAATTACAGTACGAGCGCAACGACGCGGTACTGGAGCGGGGGCGCTTCCGGCGCCGGGGAGATACCCTGGAGATCTACCCCGCCGCCCAGGAAGACGCCTACCGGGTGGATTTGGACTGGGACCGGGTAGCGCGGATTCGCCGCTTCAATCCCGTTTCCGGAGAGCTGCTGGAAGAACTCGACCGGGCCATGATCTACCCCGCCAAACAGTTTGTCATGCCCGTCGAGATGGTCCAGCGCGCCCTGGGGCGCATCAAAAAAGAACTGGAAGAACGGCTGAATTTCTTCAGAAAGGCCGGCAAGATCATGGAGGCTGAACGGCTCAAGACCAGGGTGGAGTACGACATCGAGATGCTCACCGAGATGGGCTACTGCCCCGGCATCGAGAATTACTCCGCGCCCCTGGCTGGCCGTGATCCCGGCGCGTCTCCGGACACCCTGGTTGACTACCTTCCCAAGGAACACCTTACGTTCATTGACGAGAGCCACGTAACCCTGCCCCAGATCGGGGCCATGTACGCCGGCGACCGGAGCCGCAAGCAAAACCTGGTGGACTATGGCTTCCGCCTCCCCTGCGCCATGGACAACCGCCCCCTGCGCTACGATGAGTTCGAGGAGCGGCTGGACAAGACGGTCTTTGTGTCCGCCACACCCGGCAAGACCGAAGCGGACACATCCAAGCGGATGGTGCAGCAGGTTATCCGGCCCACGGGCCTGCTGGACCCGGAAATCGAAGTCCACCCCAGCGAGGGCCAGATGGAGGACATCTATGCGGAGGTGCAGAAGCGGATCGCCGCAGGGGAGCGTTCCCTCATCCTCACGCTGACCAAGAAGATGGCCGAAGACCTGACCGCCTACCTCGCGGGCCTGGGCCTTAAAGTGCGCTACATCCACAGCGAGGTTGAGACCATTGAGCGGGTGGAAATCCTGACGGCCCTGCGGCAGGGTGCGTTCGATATCCTGGTGGGAATCAACCTGCTGCGGGAGGGCATTGACCTGCCGGAGGTGTCGTTTATCGCCATTCTTGATGCGGACAAGATCGGGTTTCTCCGGTCTCTCACGAGCCTCGTGCAGATCATTGGCCGGGCGGCGCGGAATGCGGCGGGCAAGGTGGTCATGTACGCTGACCGGATGAGCGATGCGATGGAGAAGGCCATTTCGGAGACGAACCGCCGCCGGGCGATTCAGATGGAGTACAACAAGCGGCACGGCATCACCCCTGCTACGGTGAAGAAGGCGGTTGCCGAGATTCTCACCCGTCACATCGAAGAGGATCAGAGCGCGGCGGCGGCTTCCATTGAGGTGCTGAAAAAGTCCTACAATGTTCTGGTGCCGGCCCAGCGCAAGCAGCTTCTCAAAGCACTGGAGGACGAGATGCTGGAGTGCGCTAAGAACCTGGAGTTTGAGCAGGCGGCGGCCATTCGTGATGAAATCACCCGGATCAAGGAACTGGGGCAGCGCTGAGAGCAAACAACGCGCTAGGGAAGCACTGATTAAAGAGAACCGAACCACAGAAGACGCGGAAGGGACGCGGAAAGGAAGTCCTTTTCCGTGCGGTTTCCGTGGTTTTAATCCGTGTTAATTCGTGGCCCCTTTTGATAACGCCGGATAAACCAGCACTTCCCTAGGGCACCGCTGATTAAAGCGGATGAAACCGCAGATTACACGGATAAAAAGGATGGCACAGATGAGTAGAAACAACATCAGTGTCGAACCGAAGGTTCGCAATCCGTATCATCTGCGGTAAAAAAATATATGATTCGTTGATTTTGCACGGGAGTCTCTTTAATCAGCGCTTTCCTAGGTATATGGGGGGACCGGGAGGCGCGAATCTGCGGTTCGATGGCCTCCCGGCAGGGGCGTTGCGGGGGTGGAACCCCCGCTGCCTCTGCTCAGAGCCTACCCGTTGAGGCTCCGGGCATACCCCGGCTCCCCTCATGCCCCAGCGTCTTCACCCAAAAATCTTTTGAATACTCCTTGCTTTTCACGCTCCTCCTCGATAGAGTATATGTTAACGACCGTTCGGTAACTTATGATGACGAAAAGTGATATAGTCCAGGCGGCCTTCAGAATATGGGGGCGTGGCTTCTACCAGAACACCAGCCTCACCCAACTCGCCAGGGAACTGGGAGTCAGCAAACCCGCGCTCTACCGGCATTTCCCCAACAAGCAGGCCCTCCTGGACGCCATGTACGCCCGCTTCTTCGATGAGTACGCCGCCTTTATCCGGGACGGCTATGAACGGGCCGGGGCGGCCGCGGACACAACCCAGGCGCTGTTCATCATCAACAGGACGCAGACTGAGTATTACGGGCGGCACGTAGAAGCCTTTATCTTCTCCCTGATCCAGGTCTATGGAAACCGGGAACAGGGCCTGATACTCGAACAGCTTAGGAAGCGGGGCATCGACCTGGGCGTTTTCCTCCCGGAAACGCCGGATGCCGCCCCCTCGATGATACAATTGGGCATCGCCGCCAGCACGTTCTGGATCGCCCACTTCCATAAAGCCGCCCGCAGCCTGGAAAACCCGCTCTCCGGTGCGCAGATTGAGGCGCTGCTGCGCTTAGTCGAAGGGAAAATCTCCCTCGGCCTGGGGCTGGACGCAAAACGGGCCGCTTCCCTGGATTACGAAGCCCTGGAGCGGATGGTGTGCGGCGCGGACTTTGCCTGCGCCGAAGACGACCCCCTGCACCGGGCCGTGGCCAAGGTCGTAGCCGAGGCGGGCCCCTGGAACGTCACCATGGACATGGCCGCCCAGCGCTCCGGGCTTTCCAAGAGCGGCCTCTACGCCCACTACGCGAACCGCCAGGATATGCTGCGCCGTTTCTTCCTAGTCGAACTGGAGCGGATCGCCGCGTATACCGAAGCGCAGATGCGGAAGTCCACGGTCCCTGATGAACGGCTCTACTTGATACTCATCGCCCTGGCCAACTACTTCCGCTCCTACCCGGAACTCCTGCTGACCCTGGACTGGCTGCGGACCCGGCGCGTGGACCTGGGACTGCCGGAGCGGCCCCGTATCTTCACCCTCTTTGCGGAGACCGGGCTGGATGCGCTCAGGTCCGGGGGCGGTTCCTTTGAATCCTCCGCTGACCGGCTTCCCCAGTGGATACTCTTTATGGTGGTGAATACCCTGATGCGGTGTGGGGGGGGGGGGGGGGGGGGGGGGGGGGGGGGGGGGGGGGGGGGGGGGGGGGGGGGGGGGGGGGCGGGGG
>JAITHH010000264.1 GCA_031280065.1 Treponema sp.
CCCCCGCTTTTCATAACCCCTCTTTCGGGCTACCATAAAACACATGGAAAAAGGAAACCAGGTCTTCTTTGCCGGCATTAAAGGTACAGGCATGTGCGCCCTGGCGGAACTCATGCACAACGACGGAATCCCCGTCTCCGGCTCCGATACCAAGGACGTGTTCTACACCGACGCCATACTCAAAGAACTCGGTATTCCCTACGTCGAGACCTTTGACCGCGAAGCCCTGCCCCCCGGAATCAGCCTGGCGATCTATTCCGCCGCCTATTCCCCGGAGACCAACCCCCAGCTTGTCCGCGCACAGAGCGAGGGTGTGCCCCTGCTCAGTTACCCCGAAGCCCTGGGCGCCTACTCAGCCCGCTTCGACTCATCGGGCATCGCGGGCGTCCACGGCAAGACCACCACCACCGCAATGGCCGGAACCCTGATCCGCGCCCTGGGACTGCCCGCAAAGGTACTCGCCGGAAGCGCCGTAAGCGGCTTCGGGGGCCGTTCAACCCTCAGCCTGGGGGACAAATTCTTTGTGGCCGAAACTTGCGAGTACCGGCGGCACTTCCTGTTCTTCCATCCCCGCCGGATCGTGCTGACCGCCGTGGAAAGCGATCACCAGGACTATTACCCCGACTACCAGTCGATCCTCGACGCCTTTGTGGAGTACGGGCGAAAGCTCCCCCCCGGCGGTGAACTCATCTACTGCGCCGATGATCCGGGGGCCTCGGAAGCGGCGGGGATCATTGAGCGGGAAGGCCGGGACATTCGCCTGATTCCCTACGGCCTGTGCGCCGGGGGGGACTTCCGTATTGAGGAGTGCAGGCCCGAAGCCGGGCGGCTGACCATGAGGCTCGCCGGTTTTCCCGGGGAGATCGCCCTCCGGGTGCCCGGACAGTACAACGCCCTCAACGCCGCCGCAGCCTTGGCCCTGACCAGCTCCCTCGTGCGGGCGGAATATGCCGGCGGTGGAACCGCCGGTGTCTGGAACGGGGAGCGGGCGGAAACGGCGCGGCGGGCCCTGGAGGAATTCAGCGGAACCAAACGGCGGCAGGAGATCACCGGGGAGGCGGGGGGAGTTCTGTTCATGGACGACTACGGCCATCATCCCACGGCGATCCGGGCAACCTTGGCCGGATTGCGGGCCGCCTACCCTGGGCGCAGGCTGCTGGTGAGCTTCATGTCGCATACCTCCAGCCGCACCGCCGCGCTCCTGGATGAATTCGCCGCCGCGTTTGAGGACGCGGACATCGTTTTCTTCCATAAAATATACGCCTCCGCCAGGGAGGACTATTCCGGCGGGGTTACCGGCAGGACGCTGTTTGAGCGGGCCCGCGCCTTTCGCGCCCGGCGGCCCGGGGGGGAGGGCCTGTACTATACCGAAGAACCCCTGGACGCCGCGGCTCTCCTCCAGGAGCTGCTCTGTCCGGGGGATCTCTTCCTTACGATGGGGGCCGGGGACAACTGGAGGCTGGGCCAGGTCCTGCTGGCTGCGTATCAGGCGCGGGGCGCGGGCGGGGAGGCGGCTCGATGAAAAGCATGACTGGCTACGGCTTCGCGGAGCAGCGGGACCAGGCCCTGTCCCTGTCCGTGGAGATCAAGGGCTACAACAGCCGCTTCCTGGATATGGCGATTGCGCTCCCCCCGGCGCTCTCCTCCCTTGAGCCTGCTGTCCGCGAGTACATCACGGGCCGCTTCCGGCGGGGCAAGGTGGAGGTGAGCATCCGCGTCAAGGAATACCAGGCCCCGCTCAAGGTGTCAGTGAACCTGATTGCGGCGCGGGCGTACGCCGAGGCCCTGAGCCTGCTGGCGGCGGAACTCGGTATGCATGAAAAGCCCTCGCTGGCCCTCCTTTTGGGCATGGAGGGGGTCATTGTGTCCGAAAAAGAACGGGAGGAGGGGCGCTATCAGCGCCTGCTGGAACCGGCGCTCCGGGCGGCGTCGGATGCGTTTGAGGCGGAGCGGCTGCGTGAGGGGGCCCACACCGAGGAGGACATTCTGCGCCTGCTGGCATCGCTGGAATCATCCGCCGCGGCCATTACGGTTCTGGTCCCGGAGTTGGAGCAGGCCATTCAGGAGAACATCCGCGCCCGGTTTGCGGAGCTTGTGGGGGACGCGGTAGACGAGAACCGGGTTCTCGCGGAGACGGCGGCGCTTCTGATGAAGTACACGATTGCCGAGGAGCTTTCCCGGCTGGCCGCGCACCTCAAGGAATTCCGGCTGGAAACCGCGCGGAATCCCTGTCCGGGGAAGAAATTGGACTTTCTCTGCCAGGAGATCAACCGGGAGATCAACACCATCGGTTCAAAGACGCCGAATCTGGATGTAAGCCGGGCGGTTGTTGACATGAAAGACGCCCTGGAGAATATCCGGGAACAGTTGAGGAATGTGGAATGAGCGGGAGCGGAACTATGGGGGACGGGCGCGGGAATAAGGGCGGCGCGGGGCTCCGGATCGCCGTATCGGGTAAGAGCGGCTGCGGGAATACCACGGTAAGCGCGCTGGCGGCCCAGGGGCTGGGGTTGCGGTTTATTAACTTTACCTTCAGGACCTTAGCCGGGGAGCAGGGCATGAGTCTTAACGAGGTGCTGGCTGCGGCGGCCAAAGACGATTTCTGGGACCGGGAGGTTGACCGCCGGCAGGTGGCCCTGGCGCGGGAGGACGGGGGCTGCGTGCTGGGTTCGCGCCTGGCCATCTGGATGCTCCAGGAGGCCGGCCTCAAGGTGTACCTCAGAGCGAGTCCGCTGACCCGGGCGCGGCGCATCCTGAACCGGGAGGGCGGGGACTTGGAGGCGGTCGCGGCCTTTACCGCCGAGCGGGACCGGCAGGACCGGGAGCGGTATCTGCGGATATACGGGATCGATAA